>JAACEJ010000598.1 GCA_011682565.1 Actinomycetota bacterium
GGGCTATCCGTGCAGCATCACAAGGGGGGATTGAAATAGGGTTTCATGCCGAAAAAGCCCTTGCCATTGCCGCACAAACAGCCAAAGGCGCTGCTACATTGCTCTTGAAAAACCAAAATCATCCGGAGCATGAAATTGATCGTGTAACCACTCCCCGCGGCGTCACGATTTCCGGACTTAATCAAATGGAACATGGTGGTTTTAGTTCAGCGATGATCAAAGGCATTGTAACATCGTGGGAAAAATCAGCAAAGATTTATCGGGAAGAATAAGGGGACGTTTTAAGGTCTAAATTTCAAGATTTAAGGCTTAGGGAGTTCGTTGTCAGGTGTCAGTTAGCTGATATCAGATGTTTTTGTAAAACGCGAATATTTGAAACGTTTTGTGAGAATAAAAGGCTTGTCATTTCCAATCTGCGCTTTGCTTCGATTGGCAGGCGATCCCGATTTATCGAGAGAGAAATCTACTCCGTTGTGTACGGGATTTCCACTTTGTTCCAACTTCGTTTGATCGGAATGACGGTGATATTTGTGTGCTTCATTCTCGATGAAAAAGCTCTGACACTTGTTTTATTCCAGACGGCAGTCACTAGTTTACTATCTACCATGATCTCTCCCCGCTCCTCAAGCCTTTTGGTTATCCGCTCTGGGAAGAGTAAAGTTTATTGTGTTCCTTTTACGTCTTTGATGACGAAATTTGACTATTACAAATAACGGTGTCGATGTGAATTTTATAAATAAATTATGGTCAACCAGTATTTAACCGGGCGTAAAATGACTTCCTCTGTAATCTTGGATGATACCGGCGCACGCTCGTTCATCTCTTTGTGTCAGGCTAAACGTAAGATTATGCTGCCGGAGATTAATAAACTGCTGACTGTACCGTCTTATGAGCAAATGTTATTCCGGATGAAACCGGAATTCGGTTTTGGCCGCGAGCGATTTGCCCTCATTATGTCAGCTGCTTTAACTCCCGATGATTATACGTTTCCCGGTAATTCATTAACTTGGAAAAGGATGGCAGAACATCTCCGGCAAGCAAAAGCCCTGAGTACACAACTGGAAACCTACATCAACAGAATCAATGAGGAGTGGAATCCAACCACCATCATTGCAACGATGGGAGAATATCTTCCAAAAAACGTCGGTATGAAACAGCAACAAGTGTATATGCTCGTTTTTATGCCGGACTGTCGTGGTTTTCAGGGTGAAATCCTGATAGACCCACTGTTTACCATGTCTCTAACGACGGGAGGCTTTCACAATCTTATAGCCCACGAACTTCATCACAGTGTCCGCAACAGTCTTACGCCAAAAGATAACACCCTTCAAGAACGATTTCCGGGAATTGCCCAGGTGCTTTTCTGGCTGGAAAGTGAAGGAGTTGCCAATATGGTATCCTCTCTTTCAGATTTATCCTTTGTTAAGTCCAATTCTCTAATCGCGACAATTGTGAAGCGTCGTAAAACAATCTACCCCCGCGTTGACATACTCCTAAAAAAACTCAATGACGCGATGGCGATCATACTCAGCAATAAAATGCCGGCTAGTCAAAGTTATACACATATTGTTTCCGTTCTTCAACCTGACCAATGCTTATCATCCCGTTGGTCATATAATGGCTAAACGGATTGAACAACAACTAGGCAGGAATGCGCTTATTGACATAGTGGGCAATCCTTATGGCTTCTTGCTTGCTTATCAGGAAGCTGCTAAGCAAATCGGAAATCCTAAAAGCGCATATGTTTTCGATGAACAAGTTCTTTGCGCTCTTGCTAATGCGCTCTGTAAAGAGACAGGTCTGGTGTCAGTTATCAGGGATCAGTCTTCGAAAAAAATTGAAGACTTAGTACGTGAACCTTGAAGTTTGTATCACTTCTAATTCTGAACACTTAATTCCCAGCTCATAAAAAGTATAAAACTTTTTTGAAAAAACTGTTGACCTCTATGGCTTAGCATAGACAAATTATACGCGCGACATGAAAAACACACAAAAAGCACACGCAATTTTAGTAGCCCGCCGACGTAGCCCAAGAAAAATGGGAGAAACCGGCGTGTAATCATTTCGCAATAATAGTACGAAAATTTGAAAAGCCCCCGGTAACTCCCGAGGGCTTTTTTTATACCCAAAAATAGAACGATGAAACAAACAATTACTCAAAAAAAACAAATATTAAGACTGTTGGGCATTTCTGAGCTTTGGGAGGCAGAGGATCGGTTATGTCCACTTTATCCCAACGAAGGTGCGCGCGGGCTTGCAAAAGGTTTATCCGAAAGCCCCGCGTACAAAGGGAAATTTGTACATGAATCAATTTGACGAAAATATCAATATGTTTTTCGCCAGACTTGGTACTGGCACTACAGAAAAAAGCATATAGAACAGAAAGAGGAAAATGAACAAAGAAAAAGTTATTCTGGCCTACAGTGGCGGACTTGATACATCGGTGATTTTGAAATGGCTGGAATTAAAAGGCTACGACGTGATTTGTTTCGTAGGAAACGTGGGACAAAAAGACGATTTTGCTGCCATTGAGAAAAAAGCATATTCAACGGGAGCATCAAAAGTATATACCAAAGATTTGCGCAAGGAATTTGTTACGGATTTCATTTTCCCCGCTTTACAGGGAAATGCTTTATATGAAGGACGCTATCTCCTTGGCACATCCCTGGCGCGACCCCTTTTAGCAAAACGGCAAATTGAAATCGCACGCATTGAAAACGCCCAATATGTATCCCACGGTTCCACCGGCAAAGGGAATGACCAAGTGCGGTTTGAATTGGGATATTATGCGCTTAATCCTTCAATTAAGGTTATCGCTCCGTGGAAAGACCCTGAATTTCTGTCAACCTTTAAAGGGCGGACCGATTTAATCAATTTTGCCCAAAAATACGACATTGAAATCACCGCCTCTAAAAAACGGCCTTATAGCGAAGATGAAAACCTCATGCATATCAGCCATGAAGCCGGCATTCTGGAAGATCCCGCTGTCCGGCCGGAAGATGACGTCTTCAGTATATCCAGCACTATTAAACAGGCTCCCGATGAAGAAACACTTATTGAAATTTCTTTTGAAAACGGACTACCAGTGCATGTTAAAAATTTCAACGACGGTACGGAAAAATCCGAATCTCTGGAGCTTTTTAATTATCTGAATACTCTCGGGGGAGAAAACG
>JAACEJ010000071.1 GCA_011682565.1 Actinomycetota bacterium
TTCTCTTTCAAAGTTTTCCACAGCGCTTTTCAGATGAGCTGTTTCTGAAGCTATAACCGATGGTTTCATGGGGGCCGATAAATTGGGTGGCAAATCTTCCATTGTCAGCTTTTCTTTCTTTGCAAAGATCATCAACCGCTCGATGAAATTTTCCAATTCCCGCACTTCGCCCTTCCATTCGCGTACAACAAGCGCGCTCATGAGTAGTGGTTCGACAGAGGTTACATTTTTATTCATCTGGCGATTATATTTTGCTATAAAATGGTGAATGAGAAGCGGAATGTCTTCAGGCCTTTCCCGCAGTGACGGAAGATGAATTTCGATCACATTCAAACGATAAAATAAATCCTCCCGGAAAGTTCCTTCCTCGATTCGTTTTTGTAAATTGCTGTTTGTTGCGGCAATGATGCGCACATGCACTTTAATCGGTGTCGTTGCGCCGACGGGCAGGATCTCCTGCGTGTCGATGGCGCGCAACAATTTGGCCTGTGCGGCCATGGACATTTCCCCAATTTCATCCAAAAAAAGCGTGCCGTTGTGCGCCACTTTAAAGAGGCCGTCCTTGTCGCTGATTGCGCCGGTGAAAGAACCGCGTTTGTAACCAAAAATTTCGCTTTCAAAAAGCGTTTCGGTGATTGCGCTGCAATTCACGGCCATAAATCTGCCGCGCTGCTGGGGGCTGTTAAAATGAATGGCTTTTGCAACCAGTTCCTTGCCCGTTCCGCTGTTTCCCGTTATCAGCACATTGCTTTCGCTGTTTGCCACCTGCCTTATGGTTTCGAAAACATTTCTGATGGCGGTGCTTTGCCCAACGATATTTGAAAAATCATACTGTGCATTCACTTCCTGGCGAAGCGCCTGATTTTCGGTAACGAGCTCTTTGTGCTCCATCAGTTTTTGTACTTTGATGGCAACATCCTGAAAATTGATGGGCTTGAGCATGTAATCAAAAGCGCCCTTGCGCAGGGCTTCAATCGCCGTTTCAACAGAAGCATAGGCCGTGATGATAATGAAAGAAGCGCCGCTGCAAAGCTGACCGGCTTTTTCAAGCAACTCGATCCCATGCATTCCGGGCATCTCGAGGTCGGTGATGACCACGTCAAACTCGCGCTGTGAAAGTTTTTCCAGTGCCTCCGCACCATTTGCGGATTGGTCGCAGACGAAGCCGCTGTTGCTCAGGATGGCATTCAGGCTTTCGCGGGTGATGTCGTCGTCATCAACAATGAGAATGTTTTTGGACATGTGTCGTTATTCCTTCTTTTGCCGCACAGCCGGTAAAGAAATCGTAAACTGAGTTGCTGCCGTTTCTTTAGTCTCCAGGGTAATTTCACCACCGAAACTTTTAATAATATTGTAACTGACCCATAATCCAAGCCCTGTGCCTTTGCCGTGTTGTTTTGTCGTGTAAAAGGGTTCGAAAATATGCGGAATGTTCTCCTTGCTAATGCCACAGCCATTGTCCGTCACCGAAGCAAAGACACCCGTCTCGTTGTACCATGTTTTGATTTTCAAATACCCCTTGTCCCGGCATTCCATGGCGTCCGCAGCATTCAAACAAAGATTGATAAAAACCTGAAGCACCTGATCAAAACTTGCCTTGACGAGAGGAATGTGAGGCTCGAGTTCCGTTTCGATTTTCTGATGTTTAAGGCGTTTATCATATTTAATAATCCGAATGACGTGGTCGATGACATGGTTCAAATAAATATTTTCTACTTTTTGTGTAATGGGCTTTGAAAAATCCACCAGTGTTCGCACAGTCCGGGCAATGCGGTCGATGAACTCCTGAATGAGAGATAATTTTTCTTTCACATTTTGGTCTTTAACATCCAGTTGCAGCATTTGCGTTAATGATGAAATGGATGTGAGTGGCGACCCGACTTCATGGGCAATACCCGCGGCCAGGGTTCCGACAGCGGACAGTTTTTCGGATTGACTGAGCTGTGCCCGCAACTGCTCTTCGCGCGTGATGTCCCTGGCAATGATACTACTGCCAATATATTCACCCTCGTCATTGCGGATGGCACTGCGGGAAATTTTGATGATGACCCGCTTGCCGAAACGTGTTAACCGACGAGAGCGAAAATTGCGAATATAGCCTCGTTTGCGTACAATCCGGCTGATCTTTTCGATCTCTCTCTGCGATATTTTATCATCCGGGACAATAATGGAAACCGGCTTTCCTAAAACTTCATTTTCCCGCCATCCATAGATTCTTTCGGCCGCCTTGTTCCACATTGCGATGCGGTCATTTTCGTCAAGAATGATAATCGCATCTGCCGCGTCATTGAGGATGTTTTCAAAATATTGCTCATACTTTTGAAGCGTTAGATCCTTTTCCCTGCGTTCCGTCATGTCCTTTACCAGAGCAGAGGCGCCGATAACGGAACCTTTTTCGTTTCTCAAGGGTGAGATTTTAAAATTGACAAATCGTTCGCGATCTTCTCCAATGGTGTGCCGAGTGGAAATGAGTTCCGAATAGACACCGTTTTCAATCGCAAAACGCAGTGCATCGTAAATTTCCTTTTCAACTTGTAAAAGCTGCAACTTGGCGCCGAAATATTTTCCAAGTACATTTTGCGCCGGAACATTATAGAGCCTTTCCATCCTGTCGCTCCAATAGATGAAATTGAATTGCTTGTCGAGCATGAAAACGCCAAGTCCGGCAAAATCAAAGGAAGACAAAGTTAATTCGTTCGCACCCTCGAAATTTTGCGGCAATAGTTCTCTCACATCTTCTTCATGCATTCCATACTGTTTTTGGGCTTTTATGGTGAACGGTCGGAAAAGATCATTGATTTTTGCAAATGTCACCAGGCTGTTCATCGATGCTGAAGCGTTCTTTGTTAATGCAGAGAGCAGGATGTATCGACTTTGCAGAATAGCGTTAAGGATAATCGACGGAGAGGTCTCCAGCGCTGGAAAATATTTGTGCATTATTTTGTCACAATATTCTACAGCTTTTTCGGGATTCGACTTGACAATGAAAATATTGAGAACCGTTATCAGATGCTGCACCAGGTTCTCGATTTCCACTGCAGGCCAATCGGGTAACAACATCTCTGCGCGTTCTTGTAATTGTTCGCTTATGTATTGATGTTCTTGCTTTAAGATTTGAGAAACGAGTTTCTTCAAAGAATTCTGTCTCCGTTTTCTGGTTTTGAGTACATAACTTTCGTGTAAAGTTAGAAAATAAATTTTCTATTCGCAAATGAAAAAGGCGAGGGAGAGTAAAACATTACTTGTTAGATATGAAAAATAATGTTGGAGCGCTGCATTTAAGACAAATTCGTAAAAAGTAGAAAAGATGTCATTGCAAGGAGCGGAGCGACAGATTCCCGCGAATTATCGGGAAAGCGATATCCCAAAACAACCCCTTAGCAGACATTCAGATTGCTTTGCTTCGCTTGCATCGTCCGAGGTATTTCTTTTCTGACGGATAATAATAAAAAAAAAGCTGTTCCCGTGTTGACAGCTTTTTGCCCGGCAACAAGGAGAACAGCTTAAAATTAATCTGTATTGATGTAAAGTTTAGATCGAGTCGACTTTTACATATTTGGCCAGAATATCAGATGCGGGAACAAGCAAATAATCTGTCCCGTCGAATGTAATGTTGGTTCCTGAAAAGGATTTATATATAACGCGATCCCCAACAGCGATTTGTTCCGAAGCGTCAGCGGCAATGCCAATGACTTTGCCTTCACTGGGTTTTTCTTTCGCAGTTTCGGGAATGATAATTCCTCCGGCCGTTGTCTCCTCTGCCTCTTCATCCATCTCGATCAAGACATAGGCATTAATAGGCTGAATTTTTTTCATAAAGATCCTCCTGTTGTTAATATGGTTGCGATTGTTTAGTTTAAATCTAATAAGCGGTCGATACGCGCCTGATCAAATCCAACAATAATTTCTCCGTCAATGTCGCTCTGCCCGCTGCGACGCATCAGTTCTTCGGCTGCATGTTGATCACGGGAAACGTCCACTTCCTGGAACATAACTCTGTTTTTACGAAGATGGCTCTTTAACCTGTTGCACCACGCACAACTGGGTGTTGTGTAAACAACGACGCGGTGCCGCTTTTCTTTTTCCTCATTGCCATTGGATGGCTTGGTGGGGGCTTCCCATAAAAGCATTTCATAATGATTTTTTGTCTGCAAACCCTGAATATTCTTTGCCACATTCCCGTGTTTCAGAGCCAGCACCGTAGGAACGCTGTTGACGCCCAACAAGGGATGGATGTCTCTTACATTGGAAGCATTCACTGCATAAACCGGCGTATCGTTATATTCTTTTTTTACCTCCTCCAGTCTCTTGAATGCTTCTTGGCTTTTTTCTGAAGAGTCTGTATAAAAGAGAAGAATGAAAAAATCTTTCTCATTCTTTAATTTGTTGTACTGTTTTAAATTGGAGATATGGTCTAGCATTTATTTCCTCCTGCTGAATATATTAATGATTTTTGAATGTTTCAAGATTTTAATTTTATCCTGCGTATTTGCACTATTCTTGTTGCAATGCAATAACCGGACATATTCTTTAGATGCAAAAAATCGGAAAAGATACAAAAATATATTATCTTCAAGGTAATTTACAATGAGGAAAGTCCATAATAATCCCCGGTCCGAAAATATTATACTTTCTATACAAAGCAGGAATGAACCCTGATAAATAATTATAATAATCAAGTTGTGGACTATTGAAGCACTGAAAAGAGGAACCTTGATTGTTTTGCTTCGTTAGAGTAAAAAATGTTGACACTGAGAGCATATTTCAGTACATTAGGGGCTGGTTTAGAAAAATGTATTGTATTGGGGCAGGGGTCTTAAAATTAAGGATTTGAAATGGAAAATAAAGCAGAATACAGATTTGTACTTTTGAAAGCGACAGCATTCGCACTCGTCATCATGCTGCTGCTGGTTGGTATTGGTGTTGGCTTGCGCTTTATGTTTAACAAAAAGCAAGAGGGCAGAATCGCTCAATTGGAAGATACAATTCAACAAATGCGTTCCACGATTAATATTGACAGTATTCGTCAATACAACATTCAAAAAATCATCTCGATTATCAATGACTATAACGCAACAATGCCGGCCTACGAAAAGTATGAAATTGCGGAAGAAATTTATCGCATGAGCATAAAGTATGACAACCTGAATGTTGATCTGCTTTGTGCAACGATTACCCACGAAACCGGAGGCACGTGGAACCCGGAATCGCTTTCACCTGCCGGAGCCATGGGGCTGATGCAGATTATGCCTACAACCGGAATGTTCGTCGCTTCCTACGATGACATCAATTGGACGTCCGCAGAAGAAGTGCTTTACAATCCGATTTACAATCTGCGCATAGGTGCGCGCTATCTCTCTTCGTTGATCGAACATTACGATGTAGACGGCGGGTTAGCGGCCTACAATGGTGGTGAACGTCGTGCAGCTTTGTGGATTGGCAGCGGTAAAGCGGATGGCATTCTTCCGCTGGAAACACAAAACTATGTTCCTGCCATCCAGCGATTGTATAAAGAATACCAGGACTTTCGAATGTAAGCAGAGAGTCAGCTTTTTCGCTTCATTAACCCAATGAAACATCCAGATAAAGCATCACCACAATGCCGATCATAATGCCAAAGGTTGCCATACGCTCGTGTCCTTTGCGGTGCGTTTCCGGGATGATTTCGTCGCTGATGACGTACAGCATGGCTCCGGCCGCAAAACCCATGGCGTAAGGTAAAATCACTTGCATGGCCGTGACGGCCCATGCGCCGAGGATGGCCAACGGAATCTCGACCAGACCGGCACGGATGCCGACAAGACTGGCGTAGAATCGTTTTCCCATGCCGGCGTGCAAAGATGAGATAGAGACGGCAAGGCCTTCGGGAATATTCTGGAAACCAATAGCCAGCATCAAAACTACGGCATCTTTGAGGTTGCCCGAACCAAAGCCAACTCCGACTGCCAGACCTTCCGGCATGTTATGCAGTGTAATAGCAATGATGAAAAGCCAGACCGCTTTGAGACGAGTGCTGTGTCCGCCTTCTTCACCCATAATGAAATGCATGTGCGGAATAAGATGGTCGGCTAAATCCAGGAACGCCACGCCAATGGCGATTCCGATCATGACCGAGTAAATGCTGCCGTATTCAATGCCCGGCAAAATCAAACTTGTAAAACTGGCGGTGAGCATAACACCCGCTGCAAAGCCAAGAAGTGCGTCGAGTATCTTCTGGGAAATATTTGAAATGAAGAGCACGAGCAAAGCCCCTGCCGTGTTCATTGCCGTGATGATGACTCCCCCAACCAGGCCGAGAATAATTGGGTTCGTTCCGAAAACGTGGGTGAGCCATGTTTCAAATGCTGCCATCATTCCTCCAGCTTTGTGTGCCTTCAATTTTTTATGTTTTTTGAGTTTATAGAATTACAGCGAAAAAATCAAGTGAATCCTTTGCGCTCCGAAAAAGTGCGGGTTTTTTATAAAGTCAAAGGGCCTGAGCGTATTTTATCGACATCGGATGTTACACGTTTTATGGGCATGGCTCCCGGGGAATATACAAATAAGGGAAGAACTGTTCGACTCTCGCCCGAAGGAAAAGTAAACTTGGTCACAGAGAATATTCTGGCTGGGACAGCTCTCCCCATAACCCAAGGAGTCGGCAATTTGATGCGAATAACTCGGTGTTCCCCGGCCCAGGCGATCCATGCAGCCGGACACCCGGAATTCCGCTGTCGCGGAACTCCGGGGTCGTTTAGTCAATTCGTCCGGTTAGTGCAGCAATGCCATTTTTTTTACCATCACATGTTCACCGGCAATGAGGCGGTAATAATACACGCCGGAGCCGACGCCCATGCCGACATCATTGCGGCCATCCCAAATTACCGCATGATAGCCGGGTTCTTTTTCGCCATCGACCAGCGTCCTCACAAGCTGCCCCATAATGTTGTAAATTTGCAGCCGAACTTTTACGACTTGCGGCAATTGATAACGAATCGTCGTCGTCGGGTTGAACGGGTTGGGATAGTTTTGCGAGAGGTCGAACTTTTTCGGTATCTCGACCTCTGCCACAACCGGGCCGTGCATGGTTTTGTAGCCGCTGCTGCTGACATCCTCGATTTTATAATAGTATTTCGCTCCGGCGCGGGTGTGTTTATCCAGGTACTTGTATTTTCCTGCCGAATTATTTGTAATGAGTTTGTCATTTATTTTCTTGTAATTGCCGTTTTCGGAAAAACTTTTCAAAACATTAAAACCGAGATTGTTTGTTTCCGCAGCGGTTTCCCATTCAAGAAGAACACCCTTGTATGGTTGCACCGAACAGGTAAAAGAGGATAACTCGACTTTGACTTTTATCCCCCAATCATAAGTGTCCACCGTAGAACCCAGGACATTAAGCTGTACTAAAAGATGGTAAAAGCCCTGAGCAATCCGCAGCGAATCAATATTCAGATCGTAGCAACCGGAAGCAGTAGTTTTTAAAAGAGTTCGTACTCCCGAGGAATCATTTTGCAAATACCAGAAAAACAGAAGTGTCAAGCTGTCGGGATTGGCCACATGCACGCAGAAATTCACTTTACCTGAAGTCCCAAGATGGGAAAATAAACCCAATCCCTCAGGCTCTGCACCTGTTATATATGCGGGTTGAATTGTATTTCTCACAATAATTTTAAGTGAATCAACAACAACGCCGCTGTTGGGGCTGTCCGTAGCTTTGAACACAGCATAATAGACACTATCCGGGTCGCCCGCTTGTTCGTGAGTCGGTGTCCATACAAACAAGTTGGAGCTGAGATCAAATGTAGAGCCTGGCGGCAAACGAAGCGCCGAATAGGTAATGGAATCACTATCTGCATCAGTTGCATAAACGAAAAAAGTCAAATCCTGATTTTTGTACAAAATGATCGCTTCATGATTTACAAGTTGTTCCGGTTTATCAAATTCGGGATAATGATTTGCATCGCCGGTTGCGGTGAAATAAACCGTTGGGTGATCGGCAAAACCCGGAGATGCGCTCGCCTGATTTACAACGTTTGCCCCGAGTTGCCATCGTACCGCTGCGTGTCCGTCTGAATCAGACTTTGCAGACACATGTTGAGCGAGTGAAGAACCGGCATCCGCCTGAAGCAACCCGCCGCCGTTTTCCACAATAAACCATACCGTGCCGTTTGGCGCCGGATTTCCATATTTGTCTTTCACCAAAACCCAAATCGGCTTGGGGAGAAATTTGCCCATTTCGTACTTCTGCTTATCTCCCGAATCCTTGGCCGGCTTTTCCATGCTGAACGGCTCGTCGGCCAGGCCATATCCAATGAAAAGATCGACAGTGTCCGTCCCGGCTGCGAAGGCTTTGATGACATTTGCTCCGGCCAGAGTATCCAGCTTCAAAGTGATGAATGTTCGTCCATCTTCTCCCGTGGACTTGACCACTGTTTTCAGCGAATCCTGTAAAAAACTGTTTGTGTTGTTGTCAACGAAAAAGGTAATATCAACATTTTTCACGACATTTCCATGTTTATCGATGGCCCGTGCCCAAAAAGGTGCTGCCAGCCTGTGCCCGACGATTCCTTTTTGGACTTTTTCCGTCCCATCTGCAGAAATAATTTCGTCTGCAATACCTTCCGGGACAATCGTCGTATCGACAATATCGACAAAGATATTGGGATTCTCCGCAATACTGGCGCGGTATTTATTCAATCCTTCCTTTGGGCCTACCGTTGCCTGTGCTGCAGCAATTCCAAACATATCCGATATAGCGGAAGAATCAATCGAACCAAAAGTTCGAACCTGGAAAAGCACCTTCTTTCCCCAAATGGGTCGTCCCTGCCGGTCTTTTAGTTTTACACCAACCGGCTCCGGCAAAGCAGCACCAGGCGCGGCAGATAAATGATTTCCGCTGACAACAATCAAACTTTCCGGCGTTGGGTTCGTAATGCCGGTTTCGGTAAAAGTAACTTTCTTGCCAATGCCGGGAACTGTGGCTTGAACAAAATTGCTTTCACCTTCCGTGCCCAGAACAAATAATGTTCCGGCAATACCTAGACTGTCGGTGGTGGCTGCTATTGTTTTAACAGTATCCTTTTCAGTCACCCCATCATAAAATGATCCATTCCCGCCGCTGACAGTAAAAATTACATTTTGAGTGGGCACGCCATTTCCATTCTTGTCGAACACTTTAACTTGTAAACTATCCGGTAAAATTGTACCGACGTTGCCCTTTTGATAGTCACCAGCAAAGATACCAGGGATTGTAGCATTTCCCGGATCAAAAACGATTTTTGCCGATTGGTTAACTTCAATTTTATTGTCAACATCCTTTGCATGGATAAAAACAGAACCGGCTTTTGTCGATTTCACAATACCTCGTGTCTCTCCCTGCGGATCCGTATTCTCGGGCAGGGTGATGTGAACGCCAAGGTCCTCCGGCTGCGTGAAAAGCTGCACGCTCACGTCTTTTACAGGGTTATTAAAACGATCCCGTAATGTGACGGTGACTGTCGAGGAATCCTTGCCATCCGCTTTCAAACCATAATTAGGTTTCGCAACGATCTTTGACGAGTCGGGATCGGTTATGTCGGAAACTGCGGAAGCCTTGAAATACAATGGTGATCCCTTCAAATTTCCAATGCCGCCGCTGGCCGTGGCTTCCACCACCTGAGAATCCGCCGGCCCGGCTTTTGGTCCGAGCTGCCAATAAATCGCAGCAATTCCTCGTTCATCGGTTGTAACAGTTGTATCGGTAACTGTTGTTGAATCGATGGATGTATTGCTGCCAAGGTGCCCATTTCCTTTTGTCACTTTGAAATCAATCGGCTGGCCGTCCTTCACCGCATTACCCAAACTATCGAACGCCATCACTTGCAGAGGCACACTCATCCACTTCCCGACTGTGTCCTGAAAAGCGGACTTGCTGACGATGTCAATACTATCTGCATGTGATGGATCGGCAAAAATATAAAAAGTATGCGGCGATCCGGTCAATGGATCACCGGGTTTCCTCTCGGCCGAGACACTAACTT
>JAACEJ010000072.1 GCA_011682565.1 Actinomycetota bacterium
GGTTTTCCCGGATGTATATGAAGTCGGCATGTCCTATTTGGGATTCCCGATTCTTTATAATGTATTGAATCAGCAGCGAGGAATTTACGCTGAGCGTGCCTTTGCTCCGTGGATTGACATGGAGGAGCAGATGCGCCAGAAAGGGGTGCCGCTATTCTCTCTCGAAACTTTTTCTCCGCTTTCAGATTTCGATATTCTTGGCTTTACAATTCAATATGAATTGCATGGAACCAGCATTATCAACTTGATCGATTTGGCCGGTATGCCTGTCAGATCAGAAGAGCGGGAGGAATTTCCTTTTGTTTTGCTGGGAGGGCCTTCCATTTATAACCCGGAACCATTTGCGGATTTCATTGATGCTGCAGTAATCGGTGATGGGGAGCAAGTTGTTTTGGACATTGCTGAAAAAGTTCGGGATGGAAAAAAACGGAATGCATCACGAATTGAACTTCTCCGGGAGTTCGCCGGCATTCCCGGTGTTTATGTACCCCGATTTTATCGCCCCAAATATTTACCTTCCGGTCAGTATGCGGGGTTAGAGGTCACCGAGGCCGGTGTACCAAAGAGAATCAAAGTGCGTATGCTGGATCGTCTTGACGCTGACAACTATCCGCAAAAACCGCTCGTTCCGATGATCGCGGCAACCCACGACCGTGTATCTTTGGAAATCGCCCGGGGCTGTTCCCGTGGATGCCGTTTTTGCAATGCGGGATTTATTTATCGTCCTGTGCGGGAGCGCTCCGTTAAAGACCTGGTCGATCAGGCTGTGACAAATCTTGCTTCGACCGGGTATGACGAGGTTTCACTCGTTTCTTTGTCTACCTCGGATTATACGCAGTTGGATGCGTTGATGGGGATACTGCATGAGAAGTTGGCCGGACAAATGGTAAACGTCGCCTTTCCGTCGCTGCGACCGGAAAGCTTTACTCCCCGGGTTGCCCGCTTTGCAAAAGGGGTTCGGAAATCGGGACTCACTCTGGCGCCGGAGGCAGGCACGCAGCGGCTCAGAAATGTTATCAACAAGGCGACCGGTTCCGAGTCTCTGCTCAGGGCTATCGACCTTGCTTTTCGTGAAGGATGGAACCTGATCAAATTGTATTTTATGATTGGCCAGCCAACCGAGAATGACGAGGATTTGCAGGGGATTGTCGGTTTGATTTCTCAGGTGGCCGAGTTATCGCGCCTTCATCGTGGGAAGAGAATCAAAGTTTCTATTTCGCCTTTTGTGCCAAAACCGTTAACGCCGTTTCAATGGGCGAAACAGGATTCCATGGCAGAAACCGATCGCAAATTGGCTTTTTTATGCGGGAAGATCAGGTATAGAAATGTCAAGTTGGGATGGAGAGAATCGGATATTGCTGCGGTTGAGGGGATCATAGCGCGGGGAGACCGTCGGCTGGCAAAAGTTATCCAAAGAGCCTGGGAACTGGGTTCGCGGTTGGACGGCTGGTCCGAGGCTTTTGATTTTGAAAGGTGGAAAACTGCATTAGAAGAGAATGGATTCACATTTGATCAATTCCTCGATGGGTTTTCTGTAGATGATGCCCTGCCATGGGATCACATCGACAAGGCAGTTACAAAAAAGTTTTTACGAGATGAATATCGCCGAGCTATCGGGGAAAAAGTGACACCGGATTGCCGTTTTACTCAATGTAACAGTTGTGGATTAATGGGGGAACTCGCTTGCAAGGAGATTATAAAAAATTCAAGTAACCCGGCATCTGAAAAAGACGATCAGGAATTTTACGATACTCATTTCGATGGGACGAATTCGAACCCACAAAGTGGTTCGGAAAAAATGCAAAGGGTGGTGCGTATAAAATACCGCCGTGGATTTGAAACAAGATTTCTCTCTCATCTTGACATGATGCGACTTTTTGAACACGCCATGAGGCGTGCACAAGTCCCACTGGTTTATTCTGAGGGGTTTAATCCCAGGCCTAAAATATCGTACGGGCCGGCATTGGCAACCGGTTTTATGAGTGGCGCAGAATATATGGATGTACATTATTTTGCCGACCATCCCATAGACATTAAGACAAAACTTGGGCCGCAGTTGCCGGATGGTATAGAAATGCTTGAAGCCAAATCCTTGTATCGAAAAAACAAAGCGCTGGCCGCTTTGATTAATCGGGCGGATTTTGAGGTCAAATTGAACGGTCAGTGGGAGCACCGCAAAACCTCAAAAAGAATTGCAGAGATTTTGAATCATGACCGGATTTTAGTGGAACGAAAGAGAAAAAAGAAAGATACGCGTCAGTTCGATATCCGTCCCTACATTCTCGACATTTCAACCCTTCCACAGGGGATCTCCTTGCAGGCGAAAATGGAGAACGGGCATACTGTTCGCCCTGAAGAAATTCTCCGTCTATTGTTTCCGGAAAACGAGCCATTAGTGAAAATGGCGCAGATCACACGATCGGCGTTATGGGTTCAATATGGCGACATTTTGACTTCACCAATGGATTTTTAAAGCTGCAAACACAGGTGGTTCTGATCTTTAGAAATTCTATGCCAGGTCAGACGTGCGGCGTCCTGAGGCGTTGCGAGTGACATTGAAGAGAAGAAATGTGCTCAAACTCCACCAAAAAGTAAGGTATTGCAGTTACGGAAACATCGTACAACCGAAAAACAAATTCTTACAAAAAGAGGACTTATGAAAAAAGATATTATTATTAATGTCTCCTTTGTTGAGACGCGTATTGCTATTCTTGAAAACAATACATTAACAGAACTTTATTTTGAACTCGTAGAAAATGAGCGAATGGTCGGCGATATTTATTACGGCAAGGTTGCCAAGGTAGTGAAGGGGATGCAAGCTGCTTTTATAGATATTGGGCAAAAGCAGGATGCTTTTTTGCACTTTTCCGACATTGGTGAAAATTTTAGTCGGTTCAAAGAATTGTTTGAAAACAAAAATTCCCAAAATGGTCAGAATGAACAAGGGCGCAGAAGATATACAAACGATCCATATTTGAAAGTTGGGCAACCCATTTTAGTGCAAATAACCAAAGAACCCATGGCGAATAAAGGAGCCAGAGTTACAACAAATATTTCGCTGCCGGGCCGTCTGATTGTGCTGATCCCTTTTGACAAAATGGTAGGTGTCTCGCGAAAGATTTACAAGCGC
The DNA here is from genome assembly GCA_011682565.1 of Actinomycetota bacterium. Taxonomy (GTDB): domain Bacteria; phylum Zhuqueibacterota; class Zhuqueibacteria; order Residuimicrobiales; family Krinioviventaceae; genus Hydrothermomicrobium. The sequence continues at coordinate 3,131 of JAACEJ010000072.1, forward strand.
AGGGAAAAGTATCGTTTAAAACAAATCGGCCGAAAAATCCGTCCCGAAGGATTTGGGCTGGTTATGCGCACTGTTTCGGAAGGAAAAGAAGAAAAAGCATTTCGTTCGGATTTAGCTTCAGCCCTTAAGGTATGGACCAACATAAAAAAGGCGATCAAAAAAAACAATCCTCCTGCTCTGGTCTACAAGGATATGGGTATGCTCTCCAGCGTAGTCCGCGATCTTTTTACGCCGGACATTAACAAATTGGTTGTTGATTCAAAAAAGCTGCATTCCCAAATTATCAATTACCTTCGTGAGCTATCGCCGCAACTTGTTGATCGGGTAGAACTTTACCAAAAGAAAGAACCTATATTCGATTTTTTCGGCATCGAATCCGAGGTTAACAAGAGCCTGACGCGAAAAGTCTGGCTGAAAAGCGGCGGCTACATTTTTGTCGATCATACCGAGGCACTAACTGCAATCGATGTCAACAGTGGCAGGTTCCTTGGCAAAAAAGATCATGATGCCAATAGCTTGAGAATAAACCTCGAGGCAGCGGCGGAAATTGCACGGCAGTTGCGTTTGCGTGATATTGGCGGTATTATTGTCATCGATTTCATTGATATGGTCGACGAGAATAACAAGAAAAAGCTGCAACAAGAATTTAATAAAGAGTTGCGCAAAGATCGTTCACAAGTGAATGTTACGCCGCTCTCTGTATTTGGCATTATTGAAATGACGAGACAGCGGGTACGTTCTGCGCTTTTAATCTCGATTAGTGAGTCCTGTCCGGCTTGCATGGGAACGGGGCGTATCATTAATAAATCTACGATGGTGGCCAAGTTCGAGCGATGGCTCAAAAGGTATCGCAGCAAAGGCGGTGAGCGAAGTCTGCAAATTATGCTCCATCCCGAATTGGCCAAGTTTTTCACAGAAGGGTATCGCAGCCGTCTGCGCAGACTGAGTTGGAAGTATTGGACACGAATCAAAGTCATGAGCAATGAAAATATGAGTATGGATGATTTTCGGGTTTTCGATAAAATGGGTGAACAGGACCTTACTGATAAATTTATGCCTTGACTCTTTGTAATAATTTAAATACATTTACAATCTTTACGTCAGAATAATATTTATCAATGGAGAAGATAATCAATGTATGCTATCGTTGATATTGCCGGTGAACAAATAAAAGTTTCAACAAACCAGCAGGTCATAACAAGTCGATTGGAAGCCGAGGTCGGCTCAAAAGTCGAATTTGAAAACGTCCTCTTACTCAGTACGGACGAAGGTGCCAAAATTGGTGCGCCTTTTGTTGATGGTGCTAAAGTAACCGCAACTGTCCTTGCTCACAATAAAGCGAAAAAAGTTGAGGTTTTTAAGAAAAAACGCCGCAAAGGTTTTAAAGTCCACCGCGGTCACCGACAGCCTCAGACAAAAATTCAAATCGACGAAATAGCTGCCTGATTGGCATAAATGATCCCTTCGGATGAAATGTGAAAAGATTTGTTTGCTGAACAGAGAAATAAGGAGATTTTTTATGGCTCATAAAAAAGGTGTAGGAAGTTCAAAAAATGGCCGGGATAGTAATCCCTCAATGCTTGGAGTAAAGAGGTTCGATGGCCAGCTTGTCTCGGCAGGTTCCATTATTGTGCGTCAAAGAGGAACCCGCATTCATCCGGGACAGAATGTTGGACTCGGCAGAGATGATACTCTGTTTGCAAAGATTACCGGCAAGGTCAAGTTCGAGACCCGCGGCAAAACGAAAAAATTTGTCAATATTCTTCCCTGATTGTTTTTAAATTTTATCATTCCAAAAAGCGCGGCTGGAAGACAGTACAGTCGCGCTTTTTTAATAGCTTCTATCTATATGTGTGCGGGTGATGAGTGGTGTGGAGATTCAATCCTCAAGCTTCCTCCTCAATGATCAAAATGATTGTTTATTTTGATTTGTGTAAATCCATACAAAAAGTATGCCATGCAGAATAAAATTGACTTGACTCTTTGAAGGCAATCCTTTATATTAGCCATCATTTTAAAAAAGTCGATGCTTTGACGGGAGTTGATAATGGCCGTATCAATACAAGAAGTAGAAAAGATCGCTAAACTGGCAAAGCTTTCCTTCAGCGCAGAGGAAAAGAAAAAGTTTACGGAACAATTCAATCAGATTCTGGCTTATATCGAACAGCTCAACAAATTGGATACGAAAGATGTTGAGCCGACAGCCCATGTCCTCGATTTGAAAAATGTCATGCGACCGGATAAGGCCGAAACCTGGCTGACTCAGGACAAAGTTGTTGCCAATGCTCCGAAATCGAAAAACGGATTTTTTAGTGTTCCCAAAGTGATTGGCTGAATTTTGCAAGAGAAAATATAAATGGCTGATGCAAAAGTAACCAAATATATCTTTGTTACCGGTGGTGTTGTTTCCTCCCTGGGAAAAGGAATTGCGGCTGCCTCCATTGGCAGACTTCTCAAAGCACGGGGCTTTAATGTAACCATCATGAAAATGGACCCGTATTTAAACGTCGATCCGGGAACGCTGAGTCCGTTTCAACACGGCGAAGTGTACGTAACAGACGATGGCGCGGAGACCGATCTTGATTTAGGGCATTATGAGCGTTTTATTCATACAAGTATGAGCAAACGAAATAATGCAACCACAGGACAGATATACTACACGGTTATCCAGCGTGAGCGCCGCGGTGATTATCTCGGCAAAACGGTTCAGGTGATACCGCACATCACGGATGAAATTAAACGCCGCATTCTCGATGTTGGGGAAAGTGATGAAAATTATGATGTCGTTTTAATTGAAGCTGGCGGAACTGTCGGTGATATTGAAAGCCAGCCGTTTCTCGAAGCCTTTCGCCAGTTTATTCTTGATAAAGGCCGGGAGCATGTGATGATCATTCATCTCACACTCGTTCCCTATTTAAAAGTTTCCGGGGAGATGAAAACCAAACCTACGCAGCATTCTGTCATAAAATTGCGCGAAATCGGACTTCAGGCAGATATGTTGTTGTGCCGCACCCAGGGCCCGCTTAGCAGTGAATCCCGCGAAAAAATTGCTCTCTTTTGTTCCCTTCCCTCGGAAATGGTCATTGAGGCCCGTGATGTGGATTCCATTTACCAGGTTCCTCTCGTTTTTGAGGAAAGCGGTGTGGGTGAAAAAGTCGCGCACCGGCTGGGACTAAAAAAGCGAGACCCTAACCTGAGCGGCTGGAAAACATTTGTGCGTAAAATTTCCAATCCGGCGGGCTATGTTCGCATTGCAATTTGCGGCAAATATACTGATCTGCATGATTCCTACAAGTCGATTTTAGAATCTTTTGTTCACGCAGGCGTCGAAAATAATTGCCGTGTTGAAGTAATATGGACCGACTCGGAGGAAATTGAAAAGAAAGGTGCTGAAAGTTTTTTGAGCGATGTTTCCGGTTTGCTCATCCCGGGTGGGTTCGGAGAGCGTGGCGTTGAGGGCAAAATATCTGCAATACAATACGCACGCGAAAACAATTTGCCGTTTCTGGGCATCTGCCTTGGCCTTCAGTGTGCAGTGATTGAATTTGCTCGCAATATCTGCAATTTGCCGGAGGCAAATTCCACTGAATTTGAACGTACAACGGATTTTCCGGTTATTGATTTGATGGAAACGCAAATCAAAGTTACGCAAAAAGGGGGGACTATGCGCCTGGGGGCTTATCGGTGCGAGTTAAGTGAGGATAGCAAAGCTTTCAAAGCATATAAAAAATACATGATTAGCGAGAGACATCGTCACCGTTTCGAAGTGAACAATCAGTTTGTTGACACGTTGCAAAAGCATGGAATGAAAATCGCAGGTACAAATCCGGATAACGAACTGGTTGAAGTGATCGAGTTGGAAGATCACCCCTGGTTTGTGGGTGTGCAGTTTCACCCCGAATTGAAATCCCGCGCACTTGATGCGCATCCGCTTTTTCGGGATTTGGTAAAAGCAGCGATAGAATATAAATTACGACTACAGGAAATGGAAGCAACGGAAGATATTGATGAAAACGATTAAGATTGGCAATATTAAAATCGGCCCGGGTGAACCGCTCGCGCTCATTGCCGGTCCGTGTGTGATTGAGAGCGAAGACATTGTTTTGCAGACCGCTGAAAAAGTCAAGCAAATTGCAGATCGACTGGATATGCCATATATTCTCAAATCGTCATACCGAAAAGATAATCGTTCTTCCGCAAAGACTTACCAGGGGCCGGGACTTGAGAACGGGTTGAAAATATTAGAAAAGGCCAGGAATGAACTTGGTATTCCTGTTTTATCGGATATTCATAATGAACATGAAGCGGCTCCTGCTGCCGAGGTTCTCGATGTACTGCAAATTCCGGCATATTTATCCATGCAAACCAGCCTCACTTTGGCTGCTGCGCGAACCGGTAAAGCAATCAACATCAAGAAGGGACAGTTTCTCGATCCGCACGATATGGAAAATGTGATCCAAAAGATCGAAGGTGAAAATAATCAGAATATTTTGCTCACGGAACGCGGATCATTTTTTGGTTATCATAACCTTGTCGTCGATTATCGTTCATTGTCGATCATGCGCAGTTTAGGTTATCCCGTGGTCATTGATCCGACTCATTCTATTCGGGTCTATGGAATTTCTTCCAGCGATCCTGCGGGCGGTAACCCGGAATTTGTTCCTGCGCTGTCGCGTGCGGCCATTGCTGCCGGATGTGAGGCCATTTTTATCGAAACTCATCCCAATTGCTCGGAAGCATTGTGTGATGCAGCGAGTATGTGGCCGTTGGACAAGCTGGAAAATCTTTTGATCCAGGTAAAACGTATGGATGATCTTCGAAAAGAGTTGGAAGATAAATATCCTGCATAGGTGATAAAAGATGTCCGAATTTATTGTACGAATTTTCTTTTTGATCTTTTTCCTGACAAGTTATGCATTTGCTCAGGATGATGGGATGACTCTTGCCATATCGGATTTTGAGAACAACACGAATGTTTTTAGTCATGAGATGCTTGGCAAGACGATCCCGGAAATGCTGAAAACAGAGTTGGCTCAACTCGGCGATATAACTGTATTGGAGCGCTCAAAAATTAATGCCGTCCTTTCAGAACAGGCCCTGGGACAAACAGGCATTGTTGATCCGCAAGCCGCGCAAAAAGTGGGGAAACTTTTAGGGGCGGAATTTGTTTTGACCGGGGAATTGAGCACTGCCGGCAACAGATTTCGTATTGATACTCATATTGTTCGCGTTGAAACGGGGCAAGTTTTCGCGGAAAAAGTAACCGGGCCAAATGAAAAAGCGATTGAAAAGATGGTACATGTTCTGGCGAATAATATTAATTTCAATTTAACGGGACATGGTGAGCGCAAAACCAGAGCAAATGTTAAAAATTATTTTGCTGCCGGCGTAATGGGCGCAGGCATTGGCAGCGCTGTCCTGACGATTGTTTTTCATTCTGCTTACAGGAAAAATTATCAAAAGTACGGTGATGCACAGAAATTAGCTGAATTCGATCATTATTATGATAAAGCGAATCGGTCATATAAAGCACGTAATTTCATGCTATCCACTACGGCTGTTCTTGTAACGACCGGCATTGTGCTCTGGCTTGAAGGGAAAAGTGAAAAGAACAAAGTTTTTGCCCGCAATCAGGAAATTCACGATATTCGTTTTGCCGTGCAGCCTTTTTATAGTGATATACCCAGAGCATTCGGTCTTCAAGTGACGTTGTCCCGATGAGACGCCGGCAAATTTACAATTTGTTTTTTATCCTGATCTTCGCAAGCTTTTGGAACTGCGGTGAACTGGATCGAAATAATCCTCTCGATCCGAAAAATCCGAACAGCCAGGCAAAACGGGTCGTCATTGTTGAAGCGTTTGTGAATAGCTCTGCAGGCGCTCCTGTCAATGCTGCTCTTGAAGGTCTCGACAGATTGGCACAGGAATTCAGCGAGCGCTCACTGATCTGCCTGGAGCATCATATCGAAAAGACCGAGGGAACCGACCCCTGGGCAACCGGAGAAAGCTATACTCGATATGGGACTTTAAGTTCTCATCCCGGCGGCCAGGGATTGCCCGACGTATTTTTTGATGGCAGCGAGGGCAGAGTGCAGGGCGCATCGGACAGCGAAAGTGTCTATCAGCGCTATCGCAAAGCGTTTGAGCAGAGAGCGTCTCATCCTGCCGGGATGACGATTGAACCGAGCGCACGTGTCGACGGAAATAAAATTAAAGTTATTGCAACAATTGCGAGGCTTGGGAATACCGAGATAAATGATGTTGTCCTCAGCGCAATTGTTGCAGAAAATATGGGCGGAAATCATCGTAATGTTGTTCGTACCATTGTCCCTTTTGATCCCATTGGAACGATGCAGGCCGGAACGACCCAGGAGGCAGAGCTTTATATACCTGTTGCGGCTGATTGGGATTTAAATAAAATTGTCATTGTTGTTGTTGCACAGAATAGTCGTACTTTGGAAATTTATCATGGTGCCCAGGCAGGTCTGGTATTATGAAAAGCACAAAATGGATTAAAGCTTTCATTCTGTTGCCGATCTTTTTTTGGTTTTTTGCATCCTGCGATGTCGTGGAAAAATTAGCTAATCGTGCACCCGTCATTCAAAAAATCATCGCAGACCCGGATACGGTTTCAGTTTCCGGAACGGTTTTCCTGACGGTCGAAGCCAAAGACCCGGACCATGACGAAATGACATTTACGTGGGATGCCAAAAAAGGACATTTCCCAAATACAAAAGGGAATGCTGTGCAGTGGGTTGCTCCCGAGACTGAAGGAATTTACAACATTGAAGTAACAGTCCGGGATATTAATGGCGGCGAATCAAAAGATAAAATTTCTATTACCGTTATTTCCGAGAATCGACCGAC
>JAACEJ010000599.1 GCA_011682565.1 Actinomycetota bacterium
ATCTCGCGCAATTTATCCACTTCTTTTCCGCTTTTTGACAGAAACACAAGCGTCGGCATTCCTGTCACCTTAAATGTTTGCATAAATTTCTTTGTTTGCGCATCAGGTGCTGTACAATCCACTTTAATCATTGTGAATGACTTGGCCAGGGCCACAACCTGTGGATCAGAAAAAGTTTGCCGGTCGAGTTGTTTACAAGGAGCGCACCAATCCGCATAAAAATCCATAAAAACAGGTTTGCCGTCCCGGATTAACTCTTCAGTGGATTGGTTCGAATATTTTATCCAATTTATTTCAGACGGTTTGGAATGAATGGCGCCGTAAGTCCAGTTTACACCAAGTGCAATAAGAAGGATTCCAAAAACTGCACGCCCGATCTTGAAGCCTTTGGTATAGCCGGGTTCGTGATCGAGGAATCCCAGTAATAGTCCGCCGAAAATTCCCAGAATTCCAATAAAAAATCCTAATTTATCATAAATCTGATCAAGCGGAGGAATTAAAAAGTAGATCGCAACGCCGATGAGGATGACGCCGAATAACTTGCGTATCCACGTCATCCACATACCGGATTGGGGAAGCTTGTCCAGAAGACCGGAAAACGTTGCAAGAATGAGATAAGGCACACCAAGTCCCAGCCCCATAACAAAAAACAAAAGCGTGCCTTTAACGACCAGGCCAAGTTTCGCAACCAGGCCAACGAGACCAATAATAATGCCGGCAGCGCATGGAGCAATCACAAATCCCACGGTTAAGCCCATAATAAATGAACCCACTGTGCCTTCACGCGAACGTCCGACAATATTCATAAGAAAAGCCGGGACAGTAATCTCAAAAGCGCCGAACATACTGGCGGCCATGGCTAAAATGACAAGAACGATGAAAACGACGAACCAGGGACTCTGAAAAAGAAATCCCCACTGTTTACCCGCCAATCCGGAAACAAGCCCGAGAGCTGCAAAAGTAAGAGCAATTCCTATCAAGTAAAACAATGCATTAACAAAACTTGATCCTCTGCTTCTGCCGCTTTGGCCGCCAAAATAGCTGACCGTCATTGGAATGACAGGATAAACACACGGCGTGAGGTTCAGCGCCAGCCCAATAAGAAAAAAAGCAAAAATAGCATACAAAAGTCCCCGTTCCAGAATTTGTTTTGCGCGCAATTCGTTGCTGGTAAATGACGGCGTGTTTTCCACAGCCTCGTTTTCATAAGAACCGGTTTTTGCAAAAATATCCTGATTCGTTTTGCTAACACTTGAAGCATCGGACACAACATCCAGCGTAATCTGAAAAGACGCTTCTCCGGGCGCAAAACAAACATTGTCATTACATCCCTGGTAAGAAACCGAACCTTTAATTGTCTTTGATTCAAGAGATAAATTTGGAGATGTGCTTACATGAACAAAGACAACAACTTTCCCTTCATAAACCGATATTTTGTTCTTGGAAAATGAAAAAGTTTTCAAAACGGGCTTGGGGAACATTGGCTTGCCAAAACTTATGTCATGGCTGGGGTCAAACTTTATTATAGTTGGAATAAGAAAATCTTCGGTGGGTTTGTTGGAATTTATATGCAAACCGCTTTTTATATCGATAATTACAGCAAGGTTAAAATCCTGTCCCCGGACTATTTTATCTTGCGAAGAAACTGCATTGACGGATAAAACCTCTCGAGTGTTGCCGAATTGCGCAAACGACTGCACAACAACAAAAAGCAGAATAAAAAATAATAATAAATGCTTTTTAGTCATAGTATCGCCTTTTAATTATAATCTGCAAACAATAAAAAAAGAATTCCACCGGGAATTCCTTAAAATAAAATCATCTGATCAGATCGAAAAAACAAAAGCAGCGAGTTACTACGAAAACGATTCAAATTTGTTTTGCTGTACGAATGTAGCCCTCACGCCTGGCGTACTTTTCCAATACCTTTTGTAACATTTTTCTACCCCGAAACAGTCTGGACATGACCGTGCCGATCGGCCTTTCAATTATTTCCGCAATTTCTTTGTAGGAAAAACTTTCCACATCGGCCAGCAAAATAACCATACGAAACTCTTCCGAAAGTTGTGACAACGCACTTTTTATATCGTCGTCAAAAAGTTCTGCATAATTTGCTTCGTCAAATCCGGACCACTCACTTGCATCCCCCAGGTTTTCGTTCTCCAGACCAAATTCAACTTTTTCCAGTTGTACTTGCTGTGGTGTTCTGACCATTTTCCTGTATTTATTAATAAACGTATTGGTCAGAATCTTAAAAATCCATGCCTTAAAATTCGTCCCCAACTGAAATTTATCAAAGAACCTGTAGGCTCGAAGATAAGTATCCTGCACAAGGTCTTCAGCTTCTTCAGTATTGCGCGTTAAGCGCAGCGCCGTACTATAGAGGGAATCCATATAAATAAAAGCTATTTCTTCGAACTGATTTTTTTGTTCTTTGCCGCTCAATATCCATCCATTGTTAAATATCATTCAGCTAAAACGGCTACAATTTAATATTGTTCCTGGAAAATCTGCATTAAACACAAAACTCCGGCAAAACACCAGAGTTTAAGAAATATTTATGAAATATGCAATCTTGCTATAGTTGAGATTCATCTTTCCATCGTTTTATGCGCCATTTTGAATCAAAGTCACTTTTGATCATATTAAAAATGGCATTGCCGGAAAGACTGTATTCTCCTGCCTTGCCGAACAAATTAAGTTGAAATGTTTTGGACAACTCGGCCTCGTTTGTCTTTGATGTATCATAATAGATCGTCGTGTTCCAGGTCAGAGTTATCGTTTCAAAATTACGAAAAAGTTGGCCGGTCGTTTTCAGATCAACGTCCCGGCCCCAAGACACAAATCGCCCCGAGCTTTCAAAATTTGGATCAAAAAAAACAAATACAAAAGAACTATCTAATAAATCTGCATAAACGATCGAATCTTTAAATGTATAAGCATAAACAAAATTTGCTAACACATCTTCAGGAGTTCGCTGTTCCGTTAAAATGAAGCTATTATCATTCGTTCGGTCAATTTTAGGGGCAAAAGGATTAAAACAAGACGAAATGATCCAAAAAATGAAAAACAGGATAGCCGGATTAATTATTCTTACAGGAGCCATCGTTCAATAGACTCGACCTTTCCTCGTCATAATAAAAAAGCGGTGCTGACAGGCACCGCTTTC
>JAACEJ010000600.1 GCA_011682565.1 Actinomycetota bacterium
AAAGTCATGGGCAGCCTGCCGGAGGGATTGACGTCGCCGAAAAGAATGTCGGCCAGAGCATTGCCGCCTTCCTGTCCGGGATAGAGCGCGTCGATGAGCGCCGGAATATCGTCGATCCATTCGCTCATGGTTATGGGCGTGCCGTTGTTGAGAACGACGACGACGTTTTTATTAACATCGGCAACAGCTTTAATCAAGTCAATCTGCTCTTTGGGGAGCACCAACTGTTCCCTGTCCGCGGCTTCGCCTTCCATTTCGTCGTTCAATCCCATGCACAAAATAACAACATCGCTTTTTGCCGCAAGGCCAACGGCATTCTGCTTCGTGCGCCCCGGATTGAACGGGGCGATGCCGAGCTTGCATTGACAGCTTCCCCAGTTTTCATAAAATTCCAGGCGAAAATTGTAACGTCGGTCTTTTTGAAATTTAAAACGTGCTATTTTAAACAAGGAAGGTCTCGAATCAGTCCAGGAATCAATGATCAGTTTTTCATCGAGATATAATCGTACGCCGTTATCCGCCTGCACTCCGATTTCATACAGTCCGTCACCCGGGGAAACCAATTTACCTGTCCATCGCGCCGACCATTTGTCGATGCGGATAATTCCCGGCGCAGGCGAACCGGGACCGCCGCCCGCCCGTATCGGGCCATAGCCCCAGTCAAAATCGATGGCTTTTTCCGTACGAACCAAAGCCGGTTTTCCCTTCAGCTCACGGTTGTTGAAATACTCTGCTTTCACGCCGTGCTCATTTTCAGAACCCGGCAGCAGATAAAGGGATGAATCTGCTATCGGCAGTTCAAGGCGTTTTTCAGGGATGCCTCGTTCAAATTGAACCGTGATGTCGTTTCCGATTTTGCTGACAATTCCCTGCAGCGGCGAGATTTGATAATAGCCGTAATATTCGCCGCTGCCGCCGCCGTCGACGCGCGCAACGTTGCTGTTCGGGCCGATTACGGCAATGGATTTAATTTTCTTACGATGAAGCGGCAAAAAATTGTTTTCGTTTTTTAACAGAACGATACTTTCCTGCGCCACTTTGCGCGCCAGGTTCCGCCGCTCCGGTGTGTTGGCTATGCCGCCATAGGCCGCGGGCGTTTCATCAAACAGCCCAGCTTTGAACATGATGCGCAAAATGTTGCCGACTTTTTGGTCGATGATCGCCTCGCTTATCTCTCCGTTCCTGACCGCTTTTAACAGGTCTTTACCCATAAACCGACCTTCCGGCATTTCCAGGTCGAGTCCGGCGCGCGCTGTTTCCAGGGTGCTGTGCGTTCCGCCCCAGTCCGAAACGGTAAAGCCGGTAAATCCCCAGTCATGTCGCAAAACATCGGTGAGCAGGTATTTGCTTTCGGCGCACCAATGACCGCGCACTTTGTTATAGGCCGTCATCAGGCTCCATGCGCCGCCTTCCTGGATTGTCGCTTTAAAGGCAGGAAAATAAATCTCGCGCAGGGTTCGTTCGTCCACTTGCACATCGACATCGAAGCGGTTCCAGTCCTGGTTGTTGGCGACGAAATGTTTGGGACAGGCGATCACTTTTTGGCTTTGCGCCCCTTTGACGTAAGCGACGGCCATTCGCGAAACGAGCCAGGGATCCTCGCCAAGCGCTTCAAAAGAGCGGCCATGAAAGGGCGAACGCAGAATATTCACGCAGGGATTGAGCAGCATATTCGCGCCCATCACGCGTACTTCCTGCCCCATGGACACGCCGACTTTTAAGATCAACGGCGCGTCAAACGTGGCCGCCCAATTGATGGTTGCCGAGAAATTGATCGTATGCCGTTTGGCTTTGCGCTCTGCCTGTTCGTCGTACATGATGATTTTCGGGATGCCCAGCCGGGCGTTTCCTGCTGTTGAAAATCCTTCACCGCTGACTTGAGCGACTTTTTCTTCCACGGTCATCCGCTGCAATAAATCCTGCACCCGCTGTTCGATGGTTTTTGTTGAATCGCGGTAAATTGGGAATTCTGGGGTTTGCGCGATAGTTTTTCCGGCAAATATTGTCAGAATAATGATAACGGAGAGAAATAAAAGAGTGAATTTTTTCATGCTTTTCCTTTTTAATTCGGGTGATTGAATGATAAGCTTTTATGAAACTTGGTTCTGTGATCAAATAAAAGGACAAAATAATTAAGGACAAAATGATTAAAGGCAAAACGATTTGACAGCAGAATGATTGCCTGAAAAGCATTCCTTGCTCATCTCGGCGTTGCCTTGCGAATTCATCTTTGTGTGATTTGAGCTTTTTGTATGAAAGCAGATTCGTTGTTTATTGACGAATCTCCGGCACTAGCTAAACCCTATCGGGGAACGATCGCGTCACATCAACCAGCCGTTCGATATTCTCCGACGGCGTCATTGGCGGTATGGCGCAGCCGGCGTTCATGATAAATCGTGGTGAATCTTTGTAGATGGACAGCAGTTCTCGCGCTTTTTCTTCTACTTGGTCCGCCGTGCCCAGGGCAATAACGCCTGAAGGATCGATATTGCCGAAAAATGCAATCCTGTCTTTGCAGAGATCGTGTATTTTGTTAATATCGGTTTTATAGTCAAGTTCGAATGCGTCCGCGCCCGTTTGCGCCATATCCTTTAAAATGACATCGGTGTTGCCGCAAATATGGAGGCCATAGGGGAAATGTAACTCGTGCGCAACAGCGACAATTTTCTTTTCAAAAGGCAGGGCGAATTTGCGATAAAGCTCAGGCGAGATCATTTCCGGCCCGGCGGGACTGTCGCCGTTGGAGACCATGTCAACGCCTGTTTTCGCCATCAGGCGGATGAACTGTCCGCTGATATTCGTGCAATGCTCCAGCAACTTGAAAGACTCTTCCTCATAAAGCAGTAAATCCATCATCCAGCCTTCAGACGGCCTGATCATACTAGCCAGGGAAAACGGCGCCTGGTCGCAATTACCGCGCACAAAGATTTCATCGCTAAAATGTTTTTTAACCAGGGAGCAGGTTTCCAGCCAGATCTGAACGCGTTCATTTTTTGAAATATCCACCGCTTGCAACTGACCGACATCCTTGATCGATTGCAGCAATGCGCCGGAACAACGGGAAGGATCATCGATCGGATCCTCCACAGGCACGCCGGCAGCGGCTGCCAGGGTTGCCGTATCAAAGTCGATGAGCACGCCATCGAGGTCGTATTTTTCAACAGCTTC
>JAACEJ010000601.1 GCA_011682565.1 Actinomycetota bacterium
TAGCATTGAATTTCTGATCATAATTTCAATCTCCATTTTTTGTTTGAGCAAAGCTTCGCAGAGTGCAAGTGTTCCCAAGCTGGAGCTTGGAACAAGGATAAAGACGGAGCTTGGGAACAAGAAAAGGAAAAATGCTGCGTTGCTCGCTCCCAACATACTGTTCGGGAACGTTATGCTCGAAGAATTTTCCTCGTTCCCAAACTCCAGTTTGGGAACGCTTAACTCTTGAAGCTCTTGCTTCAAGAAAGCTATAGCGGCAAATCATCCATTTTCAGCACGCAATCTTTATCAGCATAATGGCTTGCACTGGAGTAAATCCAGTGTTCCGGCTTTTCAACCAGTCCCCGTTTAACCGGATTATAATGAATGTATTCTATTTTTTCAACAAGCATTTCCTCGTCTTTTACCAATTGAGGATGAAATCCTTCTTGCCAAACCTGATGCGTCGAGGCTGTTTTATGATGCTTTTTTTGATAAGCAAATATATTTACAGCCCATCTTTTATCGTCCTCTTGCAACTGATCTAAAATTCTCTTGGCAGAGTAGCTCTTGATAGATTGCAAAACCTGGGACAACCTAGCATGAGAGACAATCGCATGAAAGTGATTATCCATGATTACAAAAGCATAGATTTGCAGTCCCTTTTCTTTTTGCGAAAAACGGAGCGCTTCAATGAGAATTTCAAAAAAACTGCGCGATGTAAAGATCGGAATCCACCAAACTATGGTAGAAGTTATGAAGTAGATACCGTTTTCTGTACTAACTCGATATCTTGAGCGCATATTGTCCCCTTTTTCTTTGAAAATTGTTCGCCGTTGGGAAAAACATTGTTCTGGTATTTTTCCCAAACGATTCTCTGTCTTGAAGCGAAGCTTCCTCAAGTTTATGTGTTCCCAAGCCGGAGCTTGGGAACAAGCAGCAAATTCAGTTTAGAGATTCATCTCGTTCCCAAACTCAAGTTTGGGAACGCTTAACTCCTGAAGCTCCTGCTTCAAAGCCTCATTTCGTCCCATTAAACTCTTGAATCGCTTCAATCATTGCAACAACATTTTCAACAGGTGTGTTGCCCTGAATGTTGTGCACAGTGTTAAAAACAAAACCGCCTTTTTTACTGAAAATCTCCATGTTCCGCAGCACTTGCTCCCGCACATCAGCCGGTTTTTTAAATGGCAGTGTGAGTTGGGTGTCGATGCCGCCGCCCCAAAAGACAATACGATCGCCGTATTTTTCCTTCAGCTTTTGCGGCTCCATCCCGGCGGCAGAAATTTGTACGGGATTCAAAATATCAAATCCGCTTTCGATAAAATCATTGATAAATGCTTCGACGGCACCACAGGAGTGTTTGAAGGTCTTCCAATTTGTGTTGGTATGGATCCAATTATTTATTCTTTTATAATACGGCATGTATAAATTTCGGTATGTATTTTCAGAACAAAAAGTCGAGTTTTGTGTGCCGAAATCCGTGCCGCAGATAAAAACAGCATCCACATTATCACCTACCGCTGTTTTTATTTTCTCGATATTTTGCAGAGCAATCTGCGTCTGCTTGTCAAAAATCGCATGAATATAATCCTGGCGTGCGACAGTGGAAATGTACCACTCTTCGACATCCCGGATGCCTTTGGGATGCGCAAGAAATGGAGCGGGAACGAGAGCAATATCGCCGAGGCCAGTGCCCGGCAATCCCATCATCACGGCCCTTCCCGTCGCAGCCGCGCGTTTGGTCTCCTGTGCAAACCAGTCGAGATCAGCGTCCGAAATGGGAGTGAATTCTTCCAGATTGTCCTCCGGGTCCAGTTTGTCTTCCTCGATGGGCTCCTGACGAATGATGGAATCAAAAAAAAAGCCGCCTTTGGGCATTCTTGCGCTTGGTGGTGCAGAGGTATCTCCTTTGGGAAAAAGAAGCGTATTGCCATTTTCATCCTTTGTGGTTTTGAAATGTTCGGATACCAAAACTTCCAGGCCGCTATCCAGCCGCCAGGACTTCCAATTTTCATTGCGAAAGCCAAACATTGTTTTCGGCCCTGTTGCCCCTTCAACATCGATTCCTATTGCCTGCTGCAAATCATCTTCAATCAGGCCCAACAATTGATACGGCTCGTGCACCTTAACCGGCCGTTTTTCAAGGCCGTAATAATCGCGAAGGGCCACAATAACGTTCACGTGCATTCCCGTAACGCCGGTTGAGCCAAAATCAACGGGCACTTTATCCGATTCGCAATGGTTGATACTTGCAATAACTCGTTCTTTCGATGTCATAATCACTCCATAATTTATGAATGCAATGTTTTTCCGCTAACTAAACTTGTCAATCAACCATCCGGTATCTGCAAAAAACGCTTTCCTGTCCTACACAGTAGCTGAAGAATGCTCTCTCCGCCAACTTTTCTCTATTTGCTCCAATGTTTTGCCCTTGGTCTCGGGCACGACCTTTAAGACAAAAAAGAAATTGATAACAGACATGGTCATGTAAATCCAAAATGTGACGGCACTGCCAAATTTTTCCAGCAGCATCGGAAAGGTTTGTGAAACCAAATAGCAGGCCGTCCATAAAAAGACCGTGGCGATAGACATGGCACGCCCTCTGATCTTTGTTGGGAAAATCTCTGAAATAACAACCCAAACCACAGGCCCTAACGATGCGGCAAAAGATGCAATGTAAAGCAAAATAAAAAGCAAAACCCATGGGCCGTCAAATTTTTGCAAATAAAACGCTCCGCCTATTAAAAATAAAAATATCGTCATACCGCCGGCACCGGCAAGCAGCAATGCTTTGCGGCCGATTTTGTCAATTAATCCAATAGCCACAAAAGTAAAGGTAACATTTACAGCGCCGACAAAAACAGTTTGCATGAGTGCGGCGTTGGTGCCCAGGCCGGTCTTCCTGAATATTTCCGGTGCATAATACAAAATAGCGTTTATACCTGTGATTTGCTGCAGGATGGCAAGCACTATACCAACGACCAGCGCGAGGCGCAGCCCCGGCTTGAATAATTGCAAAAGGGAACCCGTCTCTTCTGCGATGGTGGCTTTGATTTCGTTCAATTCGATTTTTGCTCTGTCAAAAGTGTTGACTTTTGTCAGAATTTCAAGTGCTTCATCCTCCCGGCCCTGTTTCGTCAACCACCGCGGACTTGAGGGGACAAGGAACAGCAACGCCAT
>JAACEJ010000602.1 GCA_011682565.1 Actinomycetota bacterium
GGAGTAATAGCCGTTATCTGAATCAAAATCCCGAATAGTGATTTCATATATCCTGCCGGACTGGGTTTTGATTTTATGAATGCCGTGAATATTTTCTCCGAAAGAAATTGAATAATTCTCTTTCTCTGCCCGTTCCCGTCTTTCCAAAAGAACACGTTTAATCATTTCCTTTCGGGTAAAAGCCTTGCCTTCGGAAACGACTTGTTTGGCTTCCTCTGCAAGCAGCTCGTGCAAAGAAATTAATGCCGCAGCAATATGCGGACAGGACTGCAAATAAGAACCGCACGTACAGCTAAAGGCAAGCGCGTCCCCTCTTTTGTGAATGCTGACCTGAAAATCATTAAAGCGATCCTCAACAATGTAATTAAAGTCATTGTCCTTTCTGCTGGTCATGGTGCACATTTCATTTTGGACAAGACTTTGCCCGCGGCGAAATATTCTTTCCGATTTTATGTATCGCTTTTTAAGTTCCAAGAGATCAGGGTTCTGGTTGGTATGTTCCATAGTATTTTTTCCGTATCATTAGAATTTTTTAAATTCTTCATTTGGGTTTAATTGTAAATAATTTCTTGTAACCATCCAATTGTGCATTTTTATTACAACGCGAATTTCAGTCATTCCGGTTCAGACAATAGGCGTATACCGGAATTTCAGGACTAAATGAGGAGAGCCCGGCACTACAAACACTTCCCTCGGTCGCAGAGAAAAACCGGGTTAAAAAACAATAAAAATCTCTGCGGCCTCTGCGTTTAAGTTTATTTCTATTTATACAGCAGGAACCTATTAGTGGATTCTTCGCATCCGTCCTTCAATTTCAGAACGCACCTGAGGATGCCTGATAATATAATCAATAATTGCATCCGAAATGAGCAGGCCCGTGTCCTCGGTTTCAATCGGGTTAAAACCAAAATATTTTTGTGCCTGTCCGTTGATCACAAAATCCACAGTTGCGCCGCTGTACGTCGCTTTTGGATCGAGTTTACGTCCTCCGACTTTAGCAGAAACAATCTTTACTTTTCCGTTCTTTTTTACGCGATACTGATATTTTATCCCGGCAACCTGGAGAATGCCGTGTGAGTGATCCACAGCGCTCTGCGCATTCGTTTGCATCAATTTCAGCAACTGCTCGCCGGTACATTTGAACTTGACGAGAGAATTTGAAAATGGCAAAACTTCGACAATATCTAATTTTGTTATCGGCCCGGCAGAAAGCGTTTTGCGAATACCGCCGCTGTTCAAAACGGCAAAATCCGTTTGGCAAATATCCCGGACCGCATCCGTGAGAAAATCCCCGAGGCTGGATTCGGCGCTGTTCGCTTTTCCCAAATCCGTGAGAAGCGTACCAATTTTTTTATTGTATTCTTTGTCAATCTGCGCCCGGTATTTTTCCACCAGTTCCACCATTTGCAGATTCGGATTCTTTACCGAATCCACCCATGTCGGTACAAGCCGGTAATCGAAACGGGAAACGCTGTCCCCGGCCACATCTACAGTGAGCCGGCCGACATAGCGCGTTTTTGATCCGGCCTGGACAATGAGCATACGATTTTTTTTCACCGGCTGCTCAAGCCGTGTATGACTGTGACCGCCCACAATGATATCGGCGTTGTGAATTTTGCCTGCCAACTCTTTATCTTTTTCCACCCCCTCGTGTGTCAGGAGAATAATGAGATCGGTTTTTGCATCTATTTCGTCGATATATTTTTGTGCCGTCGTCGCCGGATCGGCAACAGTTATCCCCAGCAAATTTTTCTTTGCCGTAACTCCGGCCAAATCTTTCAGGATCAATCCGATGACGCCGACGCGGAGATTGCCGACTTTATAAATGGCATAGGCCTTGTCGGCAAACAGTTTTCCATCCGTGAACAAATTGGCAGATAAAACATCGCAATTGAAAAGCCGGATGAGCTTTTTGAGATTTTCCTGTCCTTCATCAAACTCATGATTGCCGATGGTAAAAGCGTTATAACCGATTAAATTAATCATGTCGATAAAACCACCACCGTAAACATCATGAACTTTTATTTTGGAAATGGGTGTGCCGGTGAGAACATCTCCGGCATCCAGTAAAAGCGATTGCGGGTATTTGTTGCGTTGCTGTGCAATATAGTATTGCAAAGCCACCATACCGCCGATTTCCGGCTTGGGATTTTTTTTCACCCAGGTTGCCTTCATAGGGACATACTGGCTGTGCATATCATTTGTGTGTAGAATCGTAATTTGTCCATTGTGCGATGTCGAACAGCCTGCAAATATAAGCGCTAAACCGGCGAACACGAACAGGATGAAAACAGCAGTTATTCGATTCGTTTTCACAACGTGCTCCTTTTTTATTGTCTGTAAATAATTTTGAATTATAGTAATTTCAAAAAGGTTTGTCAAGGCATTTTTAAGCCAAAATTATTGGCTACGACAAAGCGTCGGAGATCCTTTTAAAAACGGTTCACAAATCCCTGCAGGAGATTATTGATTATTTTTTAGAAATTGGCAACAACAGGGCGGGGCAGGCTCACACGTCCCCTGGATGATGAAATGACATTTGTGGTTTTGAAAATAAAGCTGACCAAAAACAAACATTTGTTCTCAACGCAATGTTCCAGGCATCGATGAGTATTTGGAAATATTTATCTTCCTCAAAAAGGCAAAGCCATTGAATGATTGAAAAATAAATTGTTATTTAATCAGAGTAGATTTTGAAATGCTTCAGAATTTTCTCTTTTTATTTGTCTTGGAGGGCAGAAGCCCTAATTTATCTTGCGCCCAGGGATGGGAATCCCAGGGCGATCAAATCTCAACAAGCTTCAATTAAACGCTGCCAAACCTATCTTTTGTGGCCTAATTTTCCACCAGTAGCTTTTCCCTGGTTTCCAGAGCCGGCCTCTATTATTCTCTACCCAACACTTTCAAGGCGGAGAAGTAAAAGGCTTTAAATAAAGCGTTAAAAAACGGCACGTCATTTTCCCAAAAAGCAAAAAAGGCCCGATCATGGTTATGCTTTTAACCGTGAACGAGCCTTATTGTGTGAAGATTTTCATGTGCAAGATCCCCATAAAGTGCGTGAATCACTTTTGTTTTTATAATTCTTATTTAATAACAATTTTGGGGAAACGCAAGTGAAAAATGCCGCAATGAACAAGGCCTCGTCATTAATTGCTCAGGTT
>JAACEJ010000073.1 GCA_011682565.1 Actinomycetota bacterium
ATCGGCATGCAAATATTTTTTTACAAAAACCGAATCCGAATGCCGGCCGGAATAGAGAAGGCCAAAAAGTAAATTCTCCCCACTCAGCAATAGCTTTCCGCCGGCATCAAGAAATGCACCAATGGCGGATTGTTCCTGCTGTGGAAGCGGGTCGAAGCGGCGGTCATCGGTACACCAGACGACTGCCCGGTAATTTTTCAGTGTATCCGGATTTTCTGCAACGCGTTCTCCTGAAATGAAATCCAAATTAAAACGGCCAGCACGCATGGCCTGTTCATAGACTTTTTGAAATTCTGCATTTCCCGGCGCATTGACCCACAAATATTGCGGAAAACCAATCCGAACGAAAAAACTGTCACGTTTACTGAATCCCTCATCGCCCGATATGTCTAAATAAAAAGCAGTAAGCATTGAAGTATCACTGGAGGTTATCCTGATTTTAAAAAGATCACCCCAGGCTGCAACAGGTACATGCTGCTCGATCCCCATATTGCCGAAATGGGAAACATTATTTACGATGATAATATTTTCGTCATCCGTAGAAAGTGTGGCTGTGACATTAGACAGACTGTCGCCCAGGTTTTGCAGATAAACGACTAATTCAGCGCTTTCCTCCGGTTCGAGTACCCCGTTTCCGTTCCCCTCCTTTTCGCGAAAATAATGGTGGTCTATGATAATATCGCGATACGGTTTCATCTCGCCAAGTCCATGAAGAAGCCAGTTGTCTTTGTCAATAATTACGGAATCGATAGGAATTTCTAAAGGCACCTTCCATAAAAATTCAAACGGCGCTCCCTGGCGATCTACAAAAGCGGTGATGGTTGTGTCTGTATTGCCCGTATAAAAAGTCAGGTCTACCGGCATGGTATAGATACGGTCTTCATCCTGAACCTGACTGATGAAACCGGAAATGCCCATACCCGGGTCGCCGCTGATCGGCCCTTTCCGCCAGGAGACAGCATATTTGGGAAAAGATGTGCCCATAATCCATTCATCAAAAAACCAGCCCAAATCTCCGCCGTAAATTTCTTCGCAAACCGCTTGAAAATCTTTTGTCAAGGCATTTGAATATTTGAATCGTTCCAGGTAGGCCGGAAAAACTTTAAAAAACTTTTCATCACCCATAACATGACGGAGCATGTGCATAACGGCAGCGCCTTTGTCATAAACGATGAGGTTGTACACATCTTTATTGTTATAGCGATAAACCGGCTCCTTAAAGTTCTTTGCGCTTCTGAGGATTGTGGCCATGTACTCATGATAAGCCTGCTCGCCGCCGACATGTTCCTCCCACAACGCTTCGCAATAGGTTGCAAAACCTTCGTTAAGCCATGTATGCGGCCAGTCACCCATGGTTACGCAGTCTCCCCACCACTGGTGAGAAAGCTCATGCGCGATGAGATCATCACTGCTGTGGTTTCCGCGAATATAGCCCGGATCGATGTGCGTTATGGTCTGGTTTTCCATGCCGGCATAAATGCCGTTGTATTCGGCCATACCGTATTTTTCGCGAATAAACGGATATTCCCCAAACAGGCTGGCAAAATATCCGATCATTTGCGGTGTGCGGGAAAAATCGATTTTTGCGTCTTGCAAATCTTCGGGAAAGACAAAATGTTGCAGCATCATGCTATCGCCGCTCGCGGAAATATACGTGTCCGTGAAAACTTTATAATCGGTAATTGCCAAAGACATCAGATAGGTTGCAATGGGATAGCTTTCGTGCCAGTGAAAAGTTGTTGTCCCATCCCCGTTATCTGTCTGCGAACGCAGCAGACCATTTGATGCAACCATTAATCCGTTGGGTACGGTGATGATCATATCTGAAGAGTCGGCTTTGTCCCACGGCACGTCTTTGCAGGGAAACCAATTCCGCGCGAACCACGGGGCGTTATCCGTATAAACGGCATACGCATCACCGTGCTTGCCAATCACCATGCCCGCTTCACCCTCATTGATGGCATCTAGTGGATTGCCGGAATAAAATATCTTGACTGAAAAAAGCTCATCCCGCTTCATTGGCTTTTGCAGAGTGATGACTGTTTTATCGCCTTTCCGCACAAAGCCGGATGCGTCGTTTCTCACGCTGTCGATAGAAAAAGAGGCGTCCAGATTAATGATTATTTTATCGACATCTTGTATTGTGCTGCCTGCGAGTATGTCCATCTCTCCGAAAATAATTTTATCTGCGGGGTCGATTTTCAGGCGCAGGGAATAAGCTTTTACGTCATAATTGTCCTGTTCATCTGCTGAAAAATATTCTACGGGAGAATATGCACGTAAAAGATGCTGTTTCAGTGCGCGCTGTTTTACCTGACTCTGAGCGGAAATATTTGTATCAGCAACTATTACCGTCCCTGCAAAAAGGAAAAACATGAGCACGCTGCAAAGGACAATTTTCTTTCCCATTTTTTCCTCCGCAAAATAAAAAAAACGCCTGCATCATTCGACAGAGGCGTCTTTGAATTGTGGATCATTTTTAAACCAACTTTGCTTCAATTTCTTTCAGGACTTTCATCGAGCCCTCGGCAATGGTTTTGCCTCCGGGTTTAAAATCAAAAACTTCCAGTGATATCCATTTGTTGTAGCCCAGGTCTTTCAAAAGCTGGAAAGAACCCACGTACTTTGTCACAGCATCACCGGTGCCCAAATACTCACCATCCATTTCCTGGACATGTACGTGCTGGATGTGATTATAATATCTTTTGATCAGCACTTCGAAAGGTTCGGTTTCATCCTTGGTATTGTGAAAATCGAACATCATGTCGATGGCCGGATGATTGACGCGCTTGACAATATCGAGCGCTTCTGCCAGTGTGTTGACGACATTCGTTTGCGTATATAACCGGCATTGCCAATAATACTGTATTGCTCCTCCCACGGTAACTCGCGCATACTTTCATTGTACATGGAATACTTGAAACCCTTCCACTCTCCTTTTGCGGCTTGCTTCTTCTGCCCGTATCCCAGCGCAAGACCGCCGAGGGATGCAGCACCTGCGATTCCCCCTGTTGTTTTCAAAAAATCACCACGAGTATAGTTTGACATTTTTTCTCCTTTCGTGGGTTCCGGTTTGTTTTATTTTTTTTGTTGATTCTAAACATTCTATTCCCACGGAGCCGTCTTTTTCATTTCCATTATTGATAATCATAAATATTATACTATTTTTATTGTCAAATACAACATTTATATTAACACTTGCGTTATTTATTGTTTCAGTTTAAAAATATGATCGGCAATCTCAGAAACGTAGACCAGAAATAATCCAAGACCGTTGCAAAGGGTCGGGTTGAGTTAAAAGCATCCAATGTTGACGTTTCCAGAATAAGAAAGGCCGAAGCTGGGTGACCATCAATAATAAAAACTTTAAAATCGTAGCGCTCATAGAAAGGATGATGGAACTGGAGACAACTGGTGATCCTGCTGGTAAAACACTGCGATGGATAATTGCGAGGTTTCACTATTTTTTGTTGCATTCAGTTTTTATCATGTCTATATTTTGACACTTTCGAGCCTTGCGAAGGCTTCTCCCGGCGAAAACATCAATATATTGAACCACATTAAAGGAGATCGAAAATGCCAAAATCATTTCCATCCCGTCGATCCTTTCTTAAAAGCTTGGGCTATAGTTCAGCCGCGTTTGCTCTCTCATCGTCTTTATTATCGGCGTGCGCCACAGGCAAAAAGCGTCCCAACATTCTTTTCATCTTTAGCGATGATCACGGCTACCAGGCCATCAGCGCTTATGGCGGGCGGCTGAAGGATATTGCACCAACGCCGAATATCGACAAGATTGCAGAAAAGGGAATGCTTTTCAAAAAGTGTTATGTCACCAATTCCATTTGTGCACCTTCGCGCGCAACAATACTAACTGGAAAGCACAGTCATTTAAACGGTGTCATCGACAATCGGGTCAAGTTCGACGGCTCTCAGCAAACATTTCCCAAACTGCTGCGAAAGGTCGGCTACCAAACCGCTATCGTCGGCAAATGGCATCTCAAAACCGAACCCACGGGATTTGAATTTTGGCAAGTTCTTCCGGGACAGGGGCAATATTACAACCCGGATTTTCTCACACCCGAGGGAAAAAAACGGGAAACGGGTTATGTGACGGATATTATCGCCGACAAAACAATAGACTGGCTGGAAAACAAACGCGATAAGGAAAAGCCGTTTTACGATCTTGGTGAATGGGAATTGTACGATCTTGAAAATGATCCGCACGAAATGCACAGCGAATACGACAATCCGCAATATGCGCCGGTTGTGGCGGACTTGAAAAAAGAGTTGGCACGTTTGCGAAAATTTTATAAATTACCACCACTCAAGCCGGATCCAAAGAGAATTTGATGAGAACCAACCTCCCGCAGGTTTTTGATCGTTTACAAAACAATCTGTTGTGATTAACTAATGAACATAATCAAAGGGTTGTGGATTATTCGCTATAGAACAATGGAGAACCATTATGCTAAACAAACTTTTCGCTACACTGCTCGTTGTTGTCCTCTTTTTTTCCTGTACACGCACGCCCAAAAGTCCGTTTTGCACAGACTGTGAAGCAACCAAATCTTATTTTAAAAACCTGTGCGATTACATTGAAAAAGAAAAGCAAGATGTACCGACCATTTTCATTGGTGGTTACTACATGCGAACTTTGGTCAGCGGTTACAAAATTTTCAATGAACCCGCTTATTTAAGCACGGCCGTTACTTACGCGGATAGTCTTCTCAAAAAACAATCGGATCGCGGCTATTGGGGCACCGGCTATGGTAATATTTACCTAGCAGATACGGGAAGCGCCCTGGGTTTATTTATCACCCTTTACAAATATGTGGATAAAGAACGCCGGCAAAAATATTTTGACGCCATAAAACGTTACACCACAGCAATTGAAAACGACAGCCTGATTAATCCGTCCGGCGCCATTGGTACGGGCTGGCGGGCTACAAAAGAGGGCGTGATTACCGGCCCATACAAAGACGAGTACACCATTTCTTCAGGTCTCACCGGTGCTGAAATTTTCACCTGGATGTATCATAAGACCAAAAAAGATAAATATCGCCGGGTTGCCTATAACGCATTAAAGTGGGTACTGTCAACGATGCGCCAGGATGGTGTTATACCTTACGTTCTTGCCGGTGAGGGAAGTGTGCTCGGGCAGACAGCCGACAGCCTGAACAATTATAATCTCTGGGAAAAGTGGCCTTACGACACATCCACATACGTTGGTGAAGGAATTATTTCATTCGACCTCTATTGCGACCAGCCGGAATGGAAAGCGGATATTCGCAAAAAAATTAAACCGCATATCGAATTTTTATTGAGGACGCAAAATGACGACGGCACGTGGGCAGTCCCCGGAAGCGAGGATCAAAAACGAAGTCCCGGTGTCGTTAACTTTTTGATCTGGTATTATGTAAATGTGGACAAAGACGCACGCATCGTAGCGGCTGTGCAAAAATTCGATCAATTCCTTTTGGTGCCGGAAAACGCCAAAGCCTTTGGTATGCTCAATTCGGGCGGCGATCCGACGATCTGGAGCAACGACGTCATCACATCCATCACCGGCCGGGCGATCGGGGACATTTTGGTGCCGGAATTGGATGCCAGATGGTAGTTTAAGGATGAAATGAGTACAAGCTGGACAAAAAACGAAATCGACATAATTTCAGGGGTTGATCTCACGGTTGAAATACCCCTGAGACTAAAATATTTTACAGCATAACTCTGCCCGGAAATGATGCAACCGTGCATCACTTTCTATCGAGGTTATTAAATTGAAAGACAAGATACTCAATATCATTTTACTCATCATAATTACTTTATTCGTTGCAATCCAGTTCATACCGGTGAAAACAAACAATCCTCCTGCAATGTCTGATTTTTCCGGGCCGGAAAACATTGAAGCAATTCTGCAACGCTCTTGTTACGACTGTCATTCAAATCTCACGCACTGGCCGTGGTACAGTCAAGTCGCTCCGATATCCTGGATAATTTCCCACGATGTGCAAGAAGGACGCGAGTATTTAAATTTATCAAACTGGGACAGTCTTACGCCCAAAAAACAGGCGCACAAAATTGAGGAGATTTGGGCAGAAATTGAAAAAGGTGATATGCCGCTCAAAAGATATCTTTTCCTGCATCGTGTGGCCAGGCTATCGGCCGCAGATAAAGAAGCAGTAAAAAACTGGGCTATTCCTACAGTTGAAGAAGAATCGTTTCATTAACGATGCCCTAAAAGCTTGGGAAATATTATTCTGATTTTAAAAACACGATACGATTCATTACGCCGTTATGTGAAGATATGGCTGACATTGCAAAAACTGGACTCAAAATAAAAAAGAGGCTCCTATGTTGAAGGACCTGAAATTCTGTTTGATTGCCATATTTCTTACCGCAACTTTATCCTTTGCGGCCGATAACGATAATAATTTGTGGCAGCAGGCCGATCAAAACGGCGAACTGGCACGAAAGACATTTCTTCACTGCCGCGACTTTGTCCGCGGCTGGCTGGCAAATGCCGATCCGCAAACCGGACTCATTCCCCGTAACCTGACTCGCGATTTCTACTGGAACGCCAAAGATGCGGCTGCGGATAATTATCCCTTCATGGTGCTCACCTCTGCCATTCTGGACCGCAACCTCTTTGACGGTCGCATGTTTACAATGTTGAAAACAGAAAAACGGCTTACTTCCCGCGTTGGCCCCTTGCCCGATGATTTTTGCTTTGCAACGCAAACTTTTTGTCACGACCAAATCGATATGAAAAAAATCATCTTTGGCGCTTCGGAGTATATGAAAGACGGCCTCTTGCCGTTGACCGAATGGCTTGGTCCCAGTCCCTGGCGCGACCGGATGATCGAACTGATGGACGGTATACTGGATCACGCAGAGATGGAAACGCCGGTCGGCGTGTTGCCCGCCATCGATCACGAAGTCGGCGGAGAAATGATGCAGACTCTTTCCCGGCTGTATTGGCTGACCAAAGATGAACGATATCGCACCTTTGCCTTTCGCTATGCGGATTATTTTCTTTTGCACGCTCTGCCGACGCAAAGACCAAAACTGAGCCTGGACGATCATGGCTGCGAAGTTATCGGCGGGCTTTCTGAGGTCTATTTTCTCGCCGCCGAAACCGATCAAAAGCGCCACAAAAAATATAAGCAGCCAATGTACAAAATGCTCGATCGTATTTTGGAAATCGGTCGAAATGAGAACGGCCTTTTTTACATGACCATCGATCCCGTTAACGGCAAGGTGCTGAATGACGAACTGACGGACAACTGGGGTTATGATTATGACGCCTTTGGAATACCTTTATTCAGCGTAACCTGAGTTAGAAATATCGAGATTGCTTCAGACATCGAAATATTAAGCTTTTTCAAAATTTCCTGTGCTTTGTTTTTAACATCGGAGTCGATCCGTATCTGGATATTTGCAGTCTTGGATATTTGTTTTCTCCTTGCTAAATGTAAT
This sequence comes from Actinomycetota bacterium, assembly GCA_011682565.1. GTDB lineage: Bacteria > Zhuqueibacterota > Zhuqueibacteria > Residuimicrobiales > Krinioviventaceae > Hydrothermomicrobium. The sequence continues at coordinate 7,477 of JAACEJ010000073.1, forward strand.
GATAACAGCAACGCATCCAAGATATATAAAATTAATTTTACAAAATCAAGATAAAATTCGTAAACGCTATTTTAATCATTTCTCATTCAAAACCAAAAGGAGGAGTCATGTTTTCATTCCTAGAAAACTTAAAGTACTTTGTACTCGCTACCCTGCTTTTAGCAGTTTTCTCAACCGTTAAAGCTGAAACAAACGTTGAACCGTTTCTCGGCCGCTGGGCGCTTTTATTACCCGGAGGAGCCGGATGGCTGGACGTGCGCCAGGAAAGCGGCTATCTCGATGCCGACATTTTATGGTACGGCGGCAGTGTTGTACCGGTCGACAATATTTTTTTAAATGGCGACAAACTGATCGTTACCCGGGACAGAAAAGTTATCCGTAAAAAAGATGCTGCGGGCAAGGCGACACGAACGCAAATTATAACGACCCGGCTTGCGTTTTCCCTTTACGGCGATTTGCTGGTTGGGACAAAGTGCCAGCCAAATAAAAACGGCATAGGCGTTTCCATCACAAAATTCACTGGGAAAAAGATTCCACCCGTCCCCCCTGCTCCGGATTTATCAAAATTAAAATTCGGTAAAGCGATTAAACTTTTCAACGGTAAAGACCTGACCGGCTGGACTTTGGTTGATCCGAAAAGTAAAAACGGGTGGAGCGTTGAAAAGGGCGTTCTTGAAAACAATCCGGTACAAAAAGAGGGGCAGCCGCATATTCATTATGGCAACCTCAGGACAGTGCAAAAATTTGAAGACTTTAATCTCAAAATCGATGTCAATGTCCCCAAGGGCAGCAACAGCGGCATTTACCTGCGCGGCATTTACGAAGTACAGGTACTGGACAGCTATGGCCATCCATTGGACTCGCATAATATGGGTGCCATCTACAGCCGAATTACTCCCACAGTCGCCGCAGAAAAACCGGCCGGTGAATGGCAACATCTGGACATTACTCTGTGCGACCGGCATGTTACCGTCATTCTCAACGGCAAGAAAATTATCGACAACAAGCCGCTGTTGGGCGTTACCGGCGGCGCACTGACCGCTGATGAGTTTTCCCCGGGGCCGATTTATTTACAAGGCGATCATGGCAAAGTTTTTTACAGAAATATTGTCTTGAGGCCAATCATAAAATAAAGTATACTTCTTGAGGGTTAAAATGTAACGAATGATTGTCATTGCGAGGAGTGAGGAACGAACGACGAAGCAATCTCATAACTGCCTGTTAAGCATAAGATTGCTTCGCTCCACTCCGTTTCGCTCGCAATGACATGACCCCAAAAATCATGTTACAAACTAATCCATAACAAATATAGTCAAAAGTAAGGCAAGGCGATCGGCTTCTACAAAAGATCAATTATCTCGCCCTCAATGGTTTTGCCTTTTTAACAAGTCCGTGAGCACATCATGAAATCATACAAATCCTTGCCGGTCTCGTTCCTTCTCATTTGCCTTGTATTCTATATCAATGCACAAGCCGGGCAAACCTGGCAGCTTGTCATTTCCAAAAGTCTTTTGCAGGATAAAGCCATCGGCGTTGCAGTGAACGACATTGAAACAACAAGTGCCGAGTACGGAATAAAGTTTCGTGTTATGGATGACACGCAAAAGGCATCCCTCCCATTTGTTCTGGTCGGCAATGCAGAACGAAACAGGAAAACGGCCGAGTTGGTGCAGAGCAATAAAATCTCGTTAAAAAGTGTGAGCGATAAGCAGGGATTTGAAATTATCACCAGGGAGATCGGCGGGATAAAAATGATGATCGTCGCCGGTGGTTCCGTGGTTGGAGATGTGAACGGGCTTTATTGGCTGTGGGACAGAATTCGGGTGCACAAAAAAATCCCGGACATTAATGTCATTCGGACTCCTGAATTGAAAATCCGTGTTGCTGCAGCGAATAGTAAGGAAGAAATTCGTCATGCCTTGCGGCGGGGCATCACCTGGGTCACGGGCAGTGAAATCAATGACGTTGTTCCGTGGGAGTCGGAACCGGACAAATCAGAAAATGCACAAAACAGAAACCGCTTTAAAAAACAAATCGAGTATGCTCACTCTCTGCATTTAAAATATTTGATGTATGGAGATGAATTTACATACCAACCTTCGCTCATCCGCGAATTTGGCGCAACGTTATCTCCCGACGATCCTGCCTTTTGGAAAGCCGTGCAGGCAAAATACCGTCGCTTATTTCAGGCCATGCCGGAACTGGACGGCATCATGATTCGCACCGGGGAATTAACCCAAGTTAAAGGCAGCTTTAAAGCGTATGACATTATGCACGGCAATAGAGATCGTTGCGACTGGAGCCTGGAAAAAAGATACAGGACTTTTGTAAAGAAAATGCACGCGGTAGTTGTCGGCGAGTTTGACAAAATTTATTTCCAGCGTACCTGGGTAACCAATGACTACGAACAGCATTCCAAGGCACAAGTTTATCGTAAAATCTTTACTGATGATGTACCAACGAAAAATCTGTACCTTTCGCC
>JAACEJ010000074.1 GCA_011682565.1 Actinomycetota bacterium
AAGCCGTCTCTTTGAGACGGCTTTTTTTTTTCTTAAAAAATAAAATATGATTGCTTTACTCTTTCGCAGCATCGTGTTTCGCTATAAATGCTTTTATTTCATCCAAATACTCAAGAATGAGCTTTGCTTTCGACACACCAAAAGAGAATGGATAGCGGCTGTTGGGATTCAAGGTGAGAATGGAATGACCCTTGTATTCTCCCTCTTGTGGTAGATCCTGAGCTTTGTTTTCATCTTGCATAAATTTATCTCCTCAAAAAAGTTTGTGATTTTTTATTTTACTTTAAAGTCATAAACACCGTCCCAATCGAGCAGTGGTGGATTTTCAATAAAATCGAGGCAACGGATGGTATAAATTCTTGAAGGTCCATCAGTCGGAAAATAGCGCAGCACGCGACGGAAGGACTTGAGAGCATCGGACCATCGTCTTTCACGGTAAAAATTCAATCCTTCGCCAAAAACACCTATAATGTAATCTTGCTCAATCTGCGGAATGGAATTCATGCTCCGAAGTTCAAATATGCGGATGGGTTTCGTTTTGCCAACCACACGCACTAAATCCAGCTCGCGTACACGCGCTTTATCCTTCACATGATTGTATGTGCTTTCGCTCAAAATGATCGTGGTGCCGTATTGTTTGTTTGCTCCTTCCAAACGCGCTCCGAGGTTCACTTCATCACCGATTACGGTATAATCAAACAACTGTTCAGAACCTAGATTCCCAACAATGACTTTACCTGTATTTATTCCAATTCCAATTTGGAAAAAGCCTTTTTTGTCAGCAGACCATCGTTTTTGAATATCCCGAAGTTTTTCAATCATTTCAACTGCCGTGAGGCAGGCTCTTTCGGCGTGGTCTTCCATGCTGTATGGAGCGCCAAAGAGTGCCATGAGTTCATCACCGACGAATTTGTCCAAAGTACCGTTAAACTTGAACACAACATCGACCATTTCGGTTAAATACTCCGATAGTCGGGAAGCGACGACCTCCGGTTCATACGATTCGGAAAATGTCGTAAAGCGACGGATGTCGGAAAACAAAATGGTCAGGACACGACGCTCACCGCCAAAAGAGGGTAGCTCGCCGGAACTAAGCATATTCTCAACAACAGATGGTGCAACGTAATGCTTAAAAGTCTGGCGGATTCTTTGTTTCTCTCTTTGTTCAGTAACTGTTTGATAGACAATACTGACAACAAAGGAGAGAGCAAGCGAGAGAATCGGTGTCGTCAGAACGGCTAAAATTCTAAATATTGAGAAAAGATAAAAACCAAGGCCGGCAATTAGAAAAAACAAAATAATGACGATTGAGAAAGCTTTAAATGGCTTGCTCGACAAAGTAACAAATGAAGCAACAAGTGAGAAAAGGATTATAACCAAAAATTCTATAAAGCCGTTCAAACTGTAAATATAATCGTCTCGAAGGATTGTACTTAATGCCTGCGCATGTACTTCAACTCCCGGAATTCTTCTCTTACGACCTTTATAAACGCGAAAGGGGGTGAGCTTGTTATCCTGGAGTTCTTCGGCCGTAGCTCCGATAAACACAATTTTGTCCCGGAATGTACCCCATTTTTTGTGCATTTCAAAAATATCGGTGTCTTCATCTCCTGAAAGCTCAAAAGTGGAATCATCAAGAACACTTGCCAGAGAGTAGGTACGAATGGACCCGGCCGGCCCAAGGAAATTGATGAACATTGTGTTCGCTGCAACTTTGGGGATGGAATGATTGCCAACTTTGAAAAAACTGGAGCGTGGGTCCTGATCCTGACTTATTTTAATATTTTCGAGTTTTTGGGTTGCTTCGAGAGAAAGCGAATAGTATCTTTTGTTGTTCACATCGTAATAAAGCAGGTATTGACGCAAAAAGCCATCCATGTCATAAACAGCATTAACCAGCCCCCACGTTGCCGAAGTTCTCAGCAAAGGAGCAATGGGTTTTAGTAGTTCACGGTTTTCCGTGCCATAGCTGCCGACGTCAAAAACAACTTTGCCGGCCAGGACAACATTCTTTGCGTCCGTCACAGCACGCGCAAAATAAAGATCGTCATCCAGATTGTCCTCACTTTTTTCAGTAATTTCAATGTCAAACACAATGAGCTTTGCACCGGCCTTGTCTAAATTCTCGACGAGTTTGCCGTAGTAGAAATTCGGGTATGGCCATTTTCCCGGAAGGCTTTTAAATGCCTGGTCGTCGATGGCTACAATCACGATGGACGTGTCCGGCGGCGAGATGGGTCCCCTGAGACTGAATAATGTGTCCATTGTTTTCAGTTGAAGGGTTTTTATTACATTCAGAGAAGAAAGAAGGTATGCCGAAAATACAGCAGTAAATGTAATAAGAATTACAATCGCGCTTTTTGATTTCCTTATCTTTGCAATAGTCATCATGAATTATTCAAAATATCGTGCATTATTTTTAATTTGCTAAAAGAATTTTTCATAACGTAAGCGTATGATCTGATCTGTATATGATGAATTTGTTGTGCCGGCAGCGCCGGCGTTATTTTTGTAGGTTAAAAAATTGGCATCGAGCGAAACGGAATGCCGCGGGCCGATGTAAAAAGCGCCGCCGAAACGAAAATGATTGCGGTTGAAATCGATATTATCTCCGCTGATTGTATTCCCCTGTGCACTCGTCATGCGAAAATCAGCGAATGTCGTGATTTTTCCGTTGAAAAGGGTGTATTCACCTCCGGCGCCAAGCATGTTGTATTTATAATCCGAATCTCCACCGGCAGCTAAATTGTCATTTGTTGCATAACTGATTGTTGTTTTTAAAGGAAAACTATACCTTGTCGACCATGTGAACATGCGAATATTACTCGAGAATTCCTGTGATGGTAGTCCTGACAACCGGGTCGAATTATAATCATCGACGCGCTCTGATGTCATATAGCTTATGAAAAAATTGTGGCGCAAGTTGAAAAGATTCACGTCGTATCCCATTTGAACGGAAAAGTCTTTGTTCAGGATTTTTTCCCTGTTATCCCTGGTAACCACTTCGCCGGAATAAAGCAGGTCTTCTGTTTGGATTTGATCGATCCCATTGTCACGATAATGGTTACGCATTGTGACGTTAATCCGCGGCCAGTTTTGGCCGGGATAGATGGAAACGCCGTAATTAAGTGTCTTTAAATTTACGGATGGATTTGCAGAATAGTCTGAAAAATTATCGAGATAGTCTTCATATCCCAGGTTGAGATAAATTTTATTACTTAGCATTCTCAAGCGGTCGGAAAAGAAAAATCCCTGTATATCATTTCTAATCCAACTGTTGGCCAGAGAATTGTATTCTGCGCCAATAGATTTGTATCCAACCTGGAGAATATTTCGAAAATAGGAAAACCGCATTCTGACATTGTACGCCATTGAAGTTAATTTTGTCGGATCTATGGGTACAGTGCTGTCGTTGATGATGAGATATTTTTCGTAATCTGCCGGATCGATGGGAATGTCTCCTTGGCCAAACACATCCTCGAGGTCCTGGGTGGACAATGGTCCATTGTAAATGTTATTGGTGAGCAGACTAAATGCACCTGCGGCCAGAATCGTGAATCTTCCTCCATCAAAAGCAATTTTCAAATCAGGCCCGAAAACGACATTGTCCTTTGGCATGGCGCCGTATTTGATCGACGTTGTATCATCTTTAATTTTTACCAGTGTGAGTCCCAATTGAAAGTGTTTGCCGCTGCCGATACTCGGGCGAATGCCAACGAGGTTTTGCGCAAAGGTGCCGAATCGATTAATTTGAATCGACGTGTTTCTGCTCGCATCAGTAACCGTTGTTGCCGAACCTTCCACGCCGCGGTATGTTGTTCCATACACGGCGTCGATATTAAAAAATCCGAGATGAATGTAACCCGACATGCCGCGCACCCGCTTTCCCCAGAGAATGAGGTCGTTAAACCGTGGATGTGTGTCACCGCCGGATATGCCCAGCCATTTTGTACGCAGATTAAATTGAAAGCGATTTCGCGGTTGAAAATGTTTGTCTTCCAGAGACGTAAAAAACGCCCTGCCGCTGTAGCGAATTACTCCGTATTGGCCACTGAAATCACCGCCTGTCATTGTAAAAGATTCGTTTCTTCTGTTAATAACCTCCTGTCTCAAATCGGAAAAAACGTGAGCCTGGAAATTTGATGTCACCGACTTTTTGGCTTTCTTGCCGGTAACCGTAAAATGAACAATAACAGGTTCAAGGGGTTTGCCCGCCGGATCTTTGGCGACGAGCTTGAATGAATGCTTGCCCAGCCGCATTCTTTTGGGTTGATAAGAAATCATAAAACTGGAAATCTCTTGCCCCCGCAATATTTTCCGACCGTCGAGGAATATTTGCACCGAGTTTGAATCGGCAAAAAGCCCGTTTCCAGAAAGCGATACGGCAAAAAGAACATCCTGAGGTTCCAAAATTTCATTTGGTTCCGGCGAGAGAAGAATCAAAGGCGATTTTGTTTTGTTTTTTCCCGCTGACGGTGCTTGTTCGCTTGCCAAAGGCTTGAACACATCGAGCTTGGGTTCATTTTCCTTTTTCGGGGAGGGTTGCTTGCGCGGGAAAATCGTAACCTCTTCCGGTTCTTTGTATGGGTTGCTTTCAGGATATGTGATGATGTTCTGGTCACTTGTCAGGGCGGAGATAAAGTATTGCAGACGTTCTCCCTGTATGTCGTTGCCGGGAATGGCGCCGGACCATGTGTTAATTTCCGGGCGCATATCTACATAACGATAGGTATCTTCACCGGGTGTTTTGTAATAGATGCGCACAAAAATGGCCAGGGATTGCGTTCCTTCCAGTTTGGCCTCAAGGTGGAGCGCTTCACCCTCCTGCACGGAATTGATTGGAAAATGTACCAACCGTGCTTGAGCAAAACAAAATGTGACATTGATACCGAACAAAACAATTGCAATCAAAATGAACAGCAGCCTCTTTAGATGAGGGAAAGACACTGTTTTCATAAAAACCTCGCGACAATTATTCCTTATAACGGATTTTCAAGTTCTTTTTTACGCCGTCTTTATTTTCAAATTCAATTTGTATTTCATTTTCGTCTGAATCTTCTTTTGCCCAGTCGTTAACCTTGACCGTTTTTTTCAACTGCGGTTTGATTCCTTTTTTCAAAATGCCGGTTTGACCTTTTCCCACCAGCACTTTTCCCATATCGTTGAAAAGTTCTACAAGCCCTTTAATCCCGATGACTGTCATTTGTCCCGTCGCATCCCGGAACAGGTAAAATTCAGTCCCTTTTACTGCGGCTATGCCGGACGGCGTCTCGACCTGAAATCCGCCCCCTTTGGGATTGATTCTCGCCCATAGCTGTCCTAAATTCATAAATATCTTTTTGCGAATTCCTTTTTTCGTCCGCTCACCTTTGATGGAAACTTCGGACTCGGAATGAATTTTCATCATACTTTTGTCGTCTGTAAAAACGATTGCGACAAGAGACTCTTCGCCGGTTCGAACTTTATCTCCACCTTGCAGGCGTTTTCCTTTTCTCAGCAAAGCCCAGTTCCGTTTAGGCGATTTCAGTCTGGCATTTCCCTTAACTTTTAAAACCAGGGCTACATCTCTTGAGGCCAGCGCGGGATTTAAGTAAAGCGAAAGAATGAAAAAACTTGTCAGGCAAAAAAGCCATATTGTTTTTGATTTCATGATAAATCCTCTTTCAGATATGTCGAAACAAAAAATGATCGTTTTAACAAGAATGCAAAAGTTCTTGTGATATAGATAAATCTAGTTAATCTCGGTGTCGATAACTTTGAGTTCTCCGGAATGAAGCTTTGCCAGCAGAGCGCGCAGGTCGGAAATAGAGATTTTTTTTCCATTTATAGTGATTTCGCCCGTGGGATTAAAACCATCCAAATCTCCGCCTGCTTCAAAAAATTGATTAAAATCATCCCCAAGCAGAGTAGAAAGAATATCATGAATTTGTTGCTGTTCCGGGGTCAGCAAAGTTCCCTCTATTTGTTGAATTTTGAAACCCCATATCTCGCTTGGAAAATAGAGTGTTTCCGAAGGTGTTTTGACAATTCCTTTGAGTTGCCAGTAATAGGTTTTTCCCCGCTCCAGAGGAAAATCCGCTGAAACAGGATATTGAAAAGTTGTGGTCGGAATTACAATGGCTCCATCAATAGGGACGGCGGCCCCACTGCCGATTTGCAAAATCTTTTTAAAAATAATGCGTCCCTGCAAAACCTGTTCGGGATCCACATTTTCGGGAACATCGGCAAGTTTTTCTGCAATCGTCAGTTCAAAGCGGTCGATATTTGATTCCCAGGTAAAGAGAGGCAGCGTGCTGAAAATTTGTGAAATTTCGCCGCGGTCTGTGTTCGCGCCGGGCGCGATGAGATCGAGTGTTTTTGTATTGCTCACATCGATTTCGAGAAAGCTCTCACTTTTGAGGCCGCTGTTTTGTTCCAGATCGAAATCAAAATAATAAATATCTGAAGGCAGCGCACCCGCAGTCAGTATTCGATCCGTTAAATCTTTGCCTGCATCTTCAATGTTATAATTTTCCAGGGAAAACTTTTGTGCTTGTGAAAATAAATTCGAGTTTGTGATCTGAATTGTTTCCAAAGGTGCGAGATCAAACGGAGTTGTACGTCCGCTTGCCAGTTCACCATAGTTCTGGCTGCGAATCCGCATTATCAGAACGCAGTTTTGAGTGAGATTTGAAGTGTTTGTAATAGTCAATGTGAAAAAATCACCGGAGCTTGTTCCGTGCCCGGTGAAATTAAAATCGCTTAACATAAATATTTTTATGTCGGGATTTAATAGCTTGGCATCGATTGTCACGGATTGCGCGAATGACTGACGTTGAAAAAAAACGAGTGTTGCCAATGCAATGATCAATAAAAAGTGCTTTTTACTCATGAGACCCTCCTCAATAGAATATTTAGCCGTTAATTATCAAAAACGGTGCCAGTGATTTGGCTTTTAATACGATTGATTATTAAGAAGATAAATTGACTTTAATTAAAGAGCTTTCGCTGTTGTTATGTTCTTTTTTGGGAAACTGTATCATGACATAACATTGTTTTTTAAATAAACATCGCATTGTACGCAGGTAAAAAGGAATCGGAGGTGATAGCAGTCACATGGTGCAGTTTTTTAAAAGCGGCAAATAATCCGGGTGACGAGAATGTTTAAAAATAATACCAGATCGTTTTATAATCATTAATGTTTTCCCCGCGTCTTTCTAATTCTTTCAAATAATTATAGATTGAAACGTCGGTATCGATATAAGTATCGGCTAATGAGAGATTTTTTTCCCAGGGATGAAATTCATACACGCGTCTTCCGTTTGGGAGAATGGTCAGCAAACTGTGATTCTGACCGGCACGGATGTAATTTTTCCCCAGGCCCGGAACATTGTAGACCGCTTCGTCTGTTCGCACCAGGCCGGGAAAGAGACGTGCTTCTTCCTCGATTTCCTGCTGCAAACGTGCCAGAGGTACGCGATAATTGCGTGTTTCCTCTTTACCTTTGGTATTGAAAGAATAGTAAGGATCGACACCGATCAGGCGCAGGTGCCGTCTCAATGCTACCAGTTCAAATCGGCGGCTGTTTTCAACGGTAAAGACTGCCTGGTTGTAAGCAGACATACCTTTTAAACGGATTTTTTGCACAGCCTGCATCGATTCCGGTGTGATTTCATAAGGGTGCTCGAAATGCGTCACAAGAATGATTTCCCTTTTGCCGGGAACGTGATATTTCGCAATGATGTTCACCAGGGAATCCGTGTAGCGTTGCGGCAGAACGACCGGAGTGCGCGAACCAATACGGATTCTTTCTATGTGCTCTAATTTTGCAAGTTCGGAAAGAACAAAATCGATGCGTTCGTCTCGCATGACCAGGGGATCGCCGCCGGTTACGAGCACTTCGTTAATCGACGGGTGTTCTCGCAGCCAGTCTATGGCTTGTATAATTTTACTCTTTGAGGCCAGAGCACGTTTGGCATAAACGTCGTCTATTTCCCAGTTTCTCTGGCAGTAAACGCAAATCTGGCTGCATGTATTGTAAGGTTTAAGGATAGCGATCATTGGATAGCGTCGGGTGATCAAATCGATGGGAGAAGTGTCATGTTCCAACATAAAGTCGAAACTGTATTCGCGGTCGTTTCGATGAGCGAGCATAGTATCAACATAATTGAGAGGAGGAATGACCTGGGCGCGCACGGCATGATCGCGCCGGCGATCAGGATCGCGATCCATAAGAGAAACGTAATAGGGTGTAATTCCAAAAGGCAATTTTCCATCGCGTGCTTTCTTTATGGCGGTTTTCTCTTCATCTGTCAATGTGATGAGTTCTTCAAGTTCATCGGCATTGCGGATAATGTGCCTGATCTGCCAGAGATAATTATTCCAGTCTTTTTCGGACGCCCTGTATTTGGCAAGAATAAATTTACGATTCTCCGCTCTTTGTTCAATAATATCCTCGTCCATGCCGGAAGGGTACTTTAAAATATAATCTTTATTTTTAAGCCCCAGTTCATCAAGTTTGTCTGAGCGCACTTGCGCTGCCTGCCGACCATGCAGATTTGCAAACTCGGGTATTTTTTCATCATCGTAAATTCCGCTTTTGCCATGTATCCCCAACAAGAGATGAGTCATTTCTTCGAAAAAACCGTCATCCAGGTTTTCGGGCAGATCACTATAATATCCGTTAGCGAGAAGCCAAAGAAGCTTGACGATATTAAATTTGGATAAACGTTCACTACGAACAGAGATGATTCTTTTTAAAGCTTGCAGGCATCTGTTTTGTAATACCCATTCGAGAGGTTGGACCTTTTGAGAGTTTTTGTTCAGCATCTGTGATATTTCATCCACGTAAACTCTTAAAAGATTCCTCGCCATTCTTGGATTCTGAGCTTCTTGCAGAAGTGCTTTTATTGTTGGATTTAATGTGAACAAGCGGGAAATATATCTTTTATCAAACAACTGCTTCCTCCAAATTCTAGTCATGAATATTTTTTACATTTTCGGCTCCTGGAAAATGTGTTCATAAATTCGTGATTAGCCCCATAGGATAAGGAAAAATAAATAAAAATGCAACCAATTATCTCAGATTTGTAATTCGCGAAATTTATGCAACGAGTGGTCAAAAAAAGAAATTTCTTGATTCTAAACTGTCAGAGATGTATAATAGTTTTTATCTCCATTGACTTGCTTTATCCAATCCACATTAATCCTAAGATGAAACAAGAGGTGATCTAATATGGAAAAACAAGAAAATGATGTAAATCGCAGAACCTTTATGAAAGGAACTGCAAGTGTGGCCGCAGTTGCTGTGGCAGCACCGATTATTATTCCCAAAAGATCATTCGGCGCAAACGACAAGATCAGAATTGCCGTGCTGGGTGTCCATGGTCGCGGAAAAAGTCATATTAAGGGATTCCAGGCACTGGATGGTGTAGACGTGGTTACATTGTGTGATCCTGATTTGAATGTTGCTAACGACCGTGCCAAACAGTTCAAAGAAACTTACGGTCAAAAAGTCAAGGTGGAACAGGACCTCCGCAAGGTTTTAGATGACAAAAATATTGACGCCGTGAGTATAGCCACGCCAAACCATTGGCACGCATTAGCAACAATTTGGGCTTGCCAGGCAGGCAAAGATGTTTACGTTGAAAAGCCGGGATCGCATAATATTTCAGAAGGCCGCAAGATGGTGGAAGCTGCTGCCAGGTATGATCGCATTGTTCAGCACGGTGTGCAGTTGCGAAGTTCCAAAGCGATTAAAGAGGCTGTTCAGCATTTACGCGATGGGCTGATTGGCCGCGTGTACATGGCTCGTGGTCTTGTCTTTCGCTGGAGAGCAGACATTGGCAAAAAAGGATTCGAACCCGTTCCAAAGGGTTTAGACTATAACCTTTGGCTGGGCCCCGCTCAGTATCGTCCTTTCTCGCGCGACTGGGTACATTACAACTGGCACTGG
>JAACEJ010000075.1 GCA_011682565.1 Actinomycetota bacterium
AAACTATCTGCTTTGGAGCCTCGGAATATCGATTATCACAAAAAACTGGCGCAGCTTTTTAGCTGGAATGAGATGCCGGGCAAGGCGGTACATGAATACGAAAAAATCGTTCAACTGGATACAACGGACGTAAAAGTCATGCGCGCACTGGCACAGCAATACTTTTGGTCGAATCGAAACAAAAAAGGAATTGCACTGCTTGAAAAAGTAATCCGCCTAATCCCGGACAGTCTTTCCGTTCGGCGGCAATTGGCGCAACAATATGTTTGGCAAAGCATGCCCCGTAAAGCAGCAAAACAATATGAAGAAATCCTCAGTCGAAATCCTCAAAACATTGAATTGATGAAAAAACTGGCACAGCTATATTCCGCACTGAACAATTATAAAAAAGCAATAATTCTTTACAAGTTCCTTCTCCAAAAAGATCCGAATGACCACAAACTTTTATTATTATTGGCAAAAAACTACCTCTGGTCTGGAAATACAAATGCAGCGAAAAAAGAATTTATAAAGTATATTGCCAACAATCCCTCGGACAAAGAAGCCCTCCTGCTTTTAGGCGAAATCCAACGATGGAGTGGTGAGTGGGACAAGGCAAAGTCAAACCTGCAAAAAGTACTCATTCTATCGCCACAAAATAAAAAGGCAAAAGAATTATTAACCGGTATTAGAAAAGAATATGGACCACTCATTGAAAGCAAATACAGCCGGATCAAAGATTCAAACCAGTTAACGCGGGAAGATATTCCGCTGGCTTTTTATTATTTTATCAACAGACATTGGCTCGTGCAAACGGGGATTTCAAGATTGAAAATTTTGGACGGCAGGATCGATTCATCATTAGTTGGTCTCAGCGGCTCCTACGCAGTGCAATACAATATCACACAAAACACCGGCCTTTTAATAGAATTTTCACCTCATGCCTATCGCTCAGGATGGATAGCGTGGGGAGGAAAAGTGCAATTTATCAAAAACTTTTTCGGAAGGATCTATACTAATTTCGGCTATTATCGCAAAGAAACGCAGGAGGGGGTTCAAGCGCTGTTTGACAAAATAATGATTAACGGATTTACAGGAAATATCTATTGGCAAATAATTCCCCGCTGGTATATTTCAACCCAGATGGATTATGGAAACTATTCCGACGCCAATACAAAAACAACGGCTGTTTTCTCGACACAATTTTCACTTTTCCTCAAGCCGAAAATTTCTCTTTTCGGTATTTACAGCTATGAAAATTTTGAAAAGCTGTATCAAACATCACTGCCTTATTGGACGCCGAATAAATTGCATACCATTTCCTCCGGCCTCAAAATTGAACAAAACATAAAAGCCTTGTCCGCCGGAGTCGGCGTGTATTTAACACGTCAACAGGACGTTATATCTCAAAACCTTTTTACCGAACTGGGATTTTCATTTACCGCGTTTGACAAGCTTTTCATCAGATATGAAAAAACAGGATCGACTGTTTATAATTCCAAAAGCTTGCAGGCTTTTTATCAACATCGATTTTAAACGAACATTTTGCGTTTCCATCAAATGACAGAAAAAGCCCAAGATGCGCTGGAGAATGGGTTGGAGTGCTGTTTAGTAAAAGCGATTTGAATAAAATAGTACGCCAGCCGGGATTCGAACCCGGAACCTTTGGCTCCGGAGGCCAACGCTCTATCCAGTTGAGCTACTGGCGCGTACTAGAATTATTTACATGATTTTTCTGCCGCCTGCAATGTATTGCTCAGCAGCATGGCAATTGTCATGGGCCCGACACCGCCGGGAACAGGGGTGATGGCGCTTGCCACTTCTTTGACATGTTCAAAATCCACATCGCCGACAAGATGATAACCTTTGGGAGAATCAGGATCGTCGACCCGATTCACGCCGACGTCGATAACAACACAGCCGGGACCGACCATGTCGGCGGTGATTGTGTTTGGTCTTCCGGCAGCGGCGATAAGAATGTCTGCTTGTTTGGTGTATCTTTTCAAATCACCGGAACCCGTATGACAAACCGTTACCGTCGCATTGGCACCGGGTTTTTTCTGCATCATCATCGTGGCAAAGGGCAAGCCGACAATGGCGCTTCTGCCGACAACAACGAGATGTTTTCCTTCCGGATTCACATTATTTCTGAGCAAGAGTTGCTGGATTCCTGCAGGCGTACAGGGAAGGAAACACTCCTCACCAATAGCCAAGCGGCCGCGATTAACGGGATGGAATCCGTCCACATCTTTTTCAGGACGAATTAATTCGAGCACTTTTTTCGAATCGATATGCTTCGGCAAAGGCAATTGCACAAGAATGCCGTGCACAGCTTCATCGTCATTCAGCTTGCTTACGAGATTTAAAAGATCATCTTGTTTTGTACCGGCATCCAACCTTATTGTTTCGGATTGAATGCCAATCTTTTCACACGCTTTTTGCTTCATTCCCACGTACACTTTTGAAGCCGGGTCTTCGCCAACCAGAACAACGGATAAATGAGGAATACAGCCTTTTCTTTTTAATTCAACAACTTTTGTCGCAAGCTGCTCTTTTATCTCCGCAGCCGTTTTTTTGCCATCGAGTATTCTGGCACTCACGTTTTAAATCCTTTACGGTAAATTAATGCGTTCGATGCTCTTTGCCCTGCCGCTCGCCGGGTCTATCGCTAAAAGTACTCCATTCAGACGATTGTTGGATGTGGCAATCACATATTTTTCCGGAATCTGACTCATAAATCGTTTGATGGCAACATTAACATCCAAGCCGATCACAGAATCATTCGGACCGGTCATTCCCACATCCGTAATATAAGCTGTACCCCGCGGCAAAATCCGCTCATCAGACGTCTGGATATGCGTGTGCGTTCCAACAAGGGCGCTAATCTTTCCGTCCAGATACCACGCTAACGCAAGCTTTTCAGCCGTCGCCTCGGCATGGACATCAATAAAAATAATATTGGTTCTCTGCCTCAGCCGCTCAACTTCTTCCAAACCCTTTTTAAACGGACAATCAATCGGATACATGAACGTCCGCCCTTGCAAATTAATTACGCCGATATGATGCCCGGACTTGGTTTGCACCAGAGTTGATCCATGGCCCGGTGTTTCATCCGGATAATTGAGCGGTCGCAATACACGTGAAGTGGTATCAAGATAGCGTCGAAAAGCGGCGACGTTCCAACTGTGGTTCCCGCCCGTAACGACATCGACGCCAATATTGAAATAGTTTCTGGCAATTTGTTCCGTTAAACCACGCCCTTTTGCTCCGTTCTCGCCATTTGCAATACACAAATCGACACGGTGCTTTTTAAGCAGGCCCGGCAAAAAGATGTTCAGGGCATCAAAGCCGGGTTTGCCGACAATGTCGGCTACAAATAGTATCGTTACAGTGTCTGATTGAGCCACAGGATTCCGTCTTTTTATTATACTAAAAATCGAATTATTTTACAATGACTATTTTGCATACTCGATGGCACGATATTCACGAATGACTGTCACTTTGATTTGACCGGGATATTCCATCTGGCTCTGAATCTTTTCAGCAATATCAGCGGCAAGCTGCTCGGCAAGATCATCATCAATTTTGTCATGCTCAACGATCACGCGAATCTCCCGCCCGGCCTGAATGGCATAAGCTTTACCAACACCCTGGAAGGACGTCGCCACAGATTCCAGGCCATCAAGACGCTTGATGTAGGTTTCCAGCGTTTCACGCCTCGCACCCGGGCGCGATCCGCTGACAGCATCCGCTGCCTGCACCAGAATAGAAATAGGAGAAATAGGCTCAACATCTTCGTGATGAGATGCAATCGCGTTCAGAACTATCGGTCCCTCACCATGTTTCTTCGCAACTTCCAGGCCTATCTGTGTATGCGTGCCTTCCGTGTATCTGTCGATTGATTTGCCGATATCATGCAGCATTCCTGCTCTTTTCGCAAGAGTCCCGTCAAGTCCCAGGTTTGCTGCCATAAGTCCGGTAAGGTAGGCAACCTCCACTGAATGCTGCAAGACATTCTGGCCGTAACTGGTGCGGTATTTTAATTTGCCAAGGTATTTCACTAACTCGGGATGGACACCTGTCACACCGGCGTCAAGCAGAGCACGTTCGCCGGCTTCGACGATTTTTTCTTCCATTTCTTTTTTCGTTTTTTCCACAACCTCTTCAATGCGGGCCGGATGAATCCTGCCATCTGCTACCAATTTTTCAAGAGAAACTCTGGCAATCTCGCGACGAAAAGGATCAAAACCGGACAAGACCACAGCCTCGGGCGTATCGTCGACTATTACCTCTACGCCTGTCGCCGTTTCAAAGGAGCGAATATTTCTACCCTCCCGTCCAATAATTCGGCCTTTCATATCATCACTGGGCAAATTAACCACCGAGACCGTTGTTTCAGTGGAATGATCTGCTGCCGTCCGCTGGATCGCCTGAATGATAATTTCTTTTGCTTCTCTGTTCGCGGTTTGGCGTGCCCTGTCCTTAATCTCCTTAATCTCTCTGGCCGCTTCATGCTTGGCCTTGTCAATGAGATTTTGCATCTGAATGCGTTTGGCTTCCTCGTTAGAGATACCGCTAATTTTTTCCAGGCGTCTGTTTTGCTCTTCGAGAACAGCCTCCAGCTTGGCTCCGGTTCGCTTTACTTTTTCTTCACGTATTTTCAGTCGATCCCCGATTTCGTTTAATTCTTCTTCCTTTTTTGACACCAGGTCGTGTCGACGATCCAGATTCAATTCAATAGAATTAAGTTTTTTCTCGAGTTTATGAAGTTCGTTCCTCCTGTTTTTCGCTTCATTATCAACACTTTGCTTTAACCGCAGCCACTCGTCTTTAGCTTCTAAAAGCTTTTCCTTCTTGATCGTTTTCGCTTCTTTTTCAGCTTCAAAAACAATTCTCTCAGCGTATTTTTCAGCATTTGCAACTTTACCCTGACCTACGTATTTTGAAACAAGCCACCCAGCAACAAATGCGACTATACCTGTTACCAACGCAATAATTATAATTATCATAGTCGTCTCCATAACCCCTCCAACATAAAAAAACCCAGAATTTGCTTAGCATCTGCATTATCTAATTTTCTTCACTCAACATGTTTCTCACGTTTAATGAAGGTAGAAAAAGCCACGACTTCGTGGGTTCCTCTGCTCACGCTTTTTTGCAGAAACGCCGCAATCTGGGTTGTAAAAAGAATTCTTGCGAAATTATTCTTCTATTGTATCATCGAACTCAATCTTGTCGCTATCACTCTCCATTGATTTATTAATGCCAAGCTCTAGTTTATCAGATAATTTTTTTAGCCGTCCCTCAAAGTCTGCTGATTGTTCATTTTGAAATAACTCATCACAAATATTTAAAGCAGCCAATATGGCGATTTGATGCAATGGTCTGCTCGGCTTTGCCTCTTGAACTTCTGCCATTTTTGTATCGACATACCTGGCAACACGTTTTACGTATTCAACATCGGCATTCACCTTGAGTGGATATTCAGTACCAAAAATTTTAACTTTAAGGATTTTATTTTCATCATTCATTTGGGCTTGACATTGCTAAATGCATGGCAATGTAATTAGTATTATCAGTCTAATAATTTGAGTTCGTTCAATTTAGAAAGCATCGACTGAATTCGCTCTCTAAGCTGATTTTCTCTTTCTTTATACTGCTCGATCACATGATGTGGTGTTTTTTCCCGCAATTCTTCAATATTCTTCTGCAACCCTTCAATACGGAGTTCCCGCTCCGCAAGGACAATTTCAAGATCTTTTTTCTCGTCCTGCAAAAGAGTTATTTTTCGTTCCAGTTTAGCGATCTTTTCGACCGCCTCGTCGATCCTTTCTTCTAAAACATCGAGTATATCCATGTCAAATTACCTGTCACGCAACTGAGCACCAAATTGCCCGGAAAGATGCGCTAATATTTGATCAATGACATTTTCGATTTCATCGTCGCTTAATGTACGTTCTTTTGATGAAAAGGTCAATGAAAAAGCGACACTTTTCTTTCCGGCTTCAACTTGTTCTCCTTTGTAATAATCAAACAAATGCACATCGACAAGATTTTCTCCTCCTGATTTCCAAATCTCCTTTTCAAGGCTCCCCGCAGAGACGTTTACATCGATGAGGATGGCCAGATCAAAAGGAACGGAAGGAAATCTGGGTACCGGATTGTAAATTTTTTCTTTGCGACAATTTTCAAACAATTTATCAAAATCAAAATAAAATGCAAACAAATCATTCGTTTTTATTTTAAAGAGCGTTAGCACGTCGTCAGTAATCTTTCCAAAAGCACCGCAGCTTTTGCCGTCAACAATAACTTTTGAACTCTCTGCATCCCAAAATACATCATGCGCTGATTCTTGCTCAAATTTTTCAATACCTGTCTTTGCGAGCAGCCCCTCGACCACTCCCTTGATGTCGTAAAAATCAAATTCTTTTGCCTTGCCATACCATGCATTTTCCTGCCTGTGTCCCGCGAGGATTCCGGCGATTTGCGTTTTTTCCGTTTTAACAGACCGACCGTCTTCCTTCCAGGCAACATTCCCGATTTCAAAAAGCCGCATATCGTGCATTTGCCTGTTTCTGTTATAGGCAACAGACGTCAAAAGAGAAACGATCATATTGGGTCTGAAAACACCGAGGTCTTCACTCAACGGGTTAAGCAATTCGACAAAACCGGTTTTTTGTGGAAGAAATTCATGGCCGAATTTCTTGTGAATCAAACTGAGATTGCAGGTCTCACGAAACCCCATTCCGGATACTGTCTGCCGTACAAAATCCCGAAAGAGGACACGGGGATTGGCTTCCTGTAATTGATCGATACGCGGCGCAACGTTCGGCTCAATATTGTCATATCCATACAATCTGGCAATTTCTTCGACAAGATCGATCGGCCTTGTAAGATCAGGCCGAAACGTTGGAACTATTGCGCGAAGGGTATCGCCATTTTTTTGTTCCACGCTCAATTCAATGGAAGACAGAATTTCGGCGATTTGCTCTTTTTTCAGCGAAACGCCTAGCCATACATTCGACTGATGAACAGAAAGATCAATTTCGACCGGGGTTACTTTTTGCGGATAGTTGTCGATGGCATCGCCAACAACGTGCCCGCCGGCAAGATCGACCATCAACGACGCTGCACGATTCATAGCGTAAATCGTTCCGTTTGGATCAATGCCGCGTTCAAAACGGCGCGACGATTCGGTTGAAAGATCGAGTTTTTTTGCGGTGCGACGTATATTCGTCGGCTCAAAGTAAGCGCTTTCAAGAAAAACCGTATTAGTATCGGGTTGGACTTCGGAATTCAATCCGCCCATAACACCGGCCAAAGCGACGGGCTTGACGCCATCGCAAATCAACAATGAATCCTGATCCAATTCATGTTCCTGACCGTCAAGTGTGGTAAAACGTTCACCGGCTTCGGCAGCACGGACAATTACTTTTTTACCCTCCAGCAAACGATAATCAAAAGCATGAAGAGGCTGGCCAACCTCCATCATGACATAGTTTGTCACATCAACGACATTATTTATGGAGCGAATGCCCACTGCATGCAATCGTAAAGCCATCCAAAAAGGTGCAGGTTTGATAGTAATGTCCCTGAGGTATCGGCCGGAATAGCGGAAACACCGTTCCTCATCCTTGATATCCACCGTCATATATTTTTCAATGGCATCGGGAATCGCCGTTATATTCAACTCCGGCTTTTTCAGAGAGGAACCAGTCATCGCGGCAATTTCCCTGGCAATGCCGATCACACTGAGACAATCCGGACGGTTGGGTGTAACATTGATATCAAAGACGATATCCGGCTCACCGAGGTACTGTCCCAACTCTTTTCCGACCTCCGCATCGGCGGTAAGTTCCATAAGCTGCTCTGAGCGTTCGGACAAACCCAACTCGGCTTCGGAACAAAGCATTCCCTGGCTCTCAAATCCACGAATTTTTTGTGTTTCCACTTTTAAGTCATTTAAAAGAACAGAACCATCCAAAGCAAGCGGTGCTTTCAACCCCTCGTACGCATTCGGCGCGCCACAAACGATGGGCAAAATGTTCCCGCCAATATCGACCCGACATAGGGATAAATGATCCGCATCGGGATGTTTTTGGCTCTTGACAATTTTCCCAACCACAACGCGGGAAAAATTTCTCTCCAAAGTATAGACTTCTTCCACCTCCAGCCCGGCCATTGTCAGCGCGTCTGCAACTTGCGTGGCGGATAATGAAAAGTCAACAAACTCTTTTAACCAGTTTAAAGTAACCTTCAATGTAGGACTAGGCTCCGAATTAGAATTGCTTCAGGAATCTGAGATCATTTTCATAGAAAATGCGGATATCGTTCACCTGATATTTCAACATGGCGATTCGTTCGATACCCATGCCGAACGCATAGCCGGAATAAACATCAGGATCATAATCCACAAAACCGAAAACAGCGGGATCGACCATACCGGCACCGGAAATTTCCAGCCACCCGGTATCTTTACAAACCCTGCACCCCTGGCCTTTACAAAAAATACAGGAAAAATCGTACTCGGCGCTTGGCTCCGTGAATGGAAAGAAACTGGGACGAAAGCGCACTTTAACATCTTTGCCAAAGAGCTTTTGTGCGAATGCCAGCACAACACCCTTAAGATCGGCAAAAGAAACCCCGCGATCGACACACAAGCCTTCGACCTGGTGAAAAGTTGGCGAATGTGTTGCATCCGGAGTATCTTTGCGAAAGCAGCGGCCCGGCGCTATCATACGAATGGGCGGTTTTTGATCTTCCATGGTATGAATTTGCACCGGCGAGGTGTGTGTGCGCAAGACGTATTCATCACTCAAATAAAAGGTGTCTTGCATGTCACGGGAAGGATGATGCTTGGGAATGTTCAGCGCTTCGAAATTATGATAATCCGTTTCAATCTCATCGCCTTCTTCAATGCGAAAACCCATACCGACGAAAATCTGCTTAACTTCGTCCATCACCTGCATTAAAGGATGCAGGCTGCCAATAGATACGGTTCTTCCCGGCAAAGTCGGGTCGAAAAACTCGATGGCTTTGCCCGTGCGCTGAAAAGATTTCTGCTTTTCGTCAATTGCATCCTGCACAGCTTTTTTAACACGATTGAGTTCGGCACCTATTTTAGGACGGTCGACACCATCCACTTTGCCAATCAGAGAGAAAAGAGACTGGACTTTACCTTTCCGACTAAGATATTCTATCCGAATTTCTTCAAGATCATCCCGTGTAGCGGCATTACTCAAACGATAAAAAAATGCCTTTTCCGTCTCTGCAATAACAGATATAATTGTTTCTAAATTTTCAGTCATTCTTTATTTTGTTTTAACCGAAGATACGATCTGTCCGAATGCGCTAATATCATTGACTGCCAAATCTGCCAATACTTTGCGATTTAATTGAATGTTGTGTTTATTCAATGCATCGATAAAAGTTGAATAACTCATACCATACTGACGCGTCGCTGCATTAATTCTGGCAATCCATAGCCTTCTGAACTCGCGTTTCCGCACCTTTCGGTCACGATAGGAATATTGCAACCCCTTTTCCACCTGTTCTTTTGCTGATTTGAACAGACGGTGTTTGCCGCCATAATATCCTCTTGCGGCCTTTAATATTTTATTCCGTCGATGTCTTGTCGGGACCGACGAACTCGATCTTGGCATACTTCCTCCAAATTCAAAATCTGGTTTTAATTGCTAAATAATCTGTTTAATTCGCTTTTCTTCCGCAGCCGAAATCAATCCGCCTTTTCGCAAATTGCGTTTTCTTTTTGCAGATTTCTTGGTTAAAATGTGGCTTGCGTAAGCTTTGTAGCGGCGAACACGCCCCGATCCCGTTACGCGAAACCGTTTTGCCGCTGCACGATTGCTTTTCATTTTTGGCATTATAATAACCTCTTTGCTATTTCTTTGTAAAAAACATAATCAAGTGTCCGCCTTCCATTTTAGCGG
>JAACEJ010000603.1 GCA_011682565.1 Actinomycetota bacterium
TATGTGCTGCGTACTCACGTCATATCCTCGTAAAATATCTTTGAGCATACGCACAAGTGTGAAGACCAGTTTCGCATGATCATACCTGATATAAGTCATGTCCGGTATTGTATGAAGCAAACCGGCCAGTGAACCTTCTGCAATAATTCCCAACTGACCGGGAATAGGGACCCCCATTTTTATCGCCTCCTGCAATAACCAGTACGCACCGATATCATTGCAGCACAAAACCCCTATTGGAAACTCGGCATTGCGCAAAAAATCCACCATACCTGCTTTTGACTTCTCTTCATCATAACCGACAAGTTCTATCCCTTGCGGCTCTTTGAGCGCCCCTGATACATGTCCTTCATTAAGGGCTTCCATTACCCCTGTATAACGGTCCTGCTCCACCTGGGATGTATATTTGTGCTGTAAGAAAGCAATCCGGGGATATTTTTGACGCAAACTGCGAGCAGCCTGATAAAACCTTTCGTATGCGTCGGGTACCACATTGGGCAGGTCAATTCCTGCTTCAAGCGATCCCAGCACAACACAGGGCAGGCGCTTATTCTGAAAATACTCCTGGAACCGTCGTGGAGCATTCGTGAGCACATACACCGGAAACGGGTGGTCCTTTATAAAATCATCCAAAAAAGCTTCCGAATATTTGTTCGGATTCGCTTCATCAACATGCGTTTCAAGGATCTGCCAGCCGGGCATAGCGGTTTCAAAGATTTTTCTCATCTCCGGCTGCCAGGTAGAAACGCTTTGATTGATGGAAAGAATCGATTTCTTCTCCGAAACCCGCCGCTTAGGCAATCTCTTCACCGTAATTCCCACCCCCCGACGCGTTTCCAGAATACCATCCTCAACCAGTTCCTTGACTGATTTTACAGCCGTCACCACACTTACATTGAATGCATCCGCAATCAGAGATATAGTTGGTAATTTATCTCCGATCTCATAATTCTCATCCAATATCTTATCACGCAACTGTTCCTTGACGATCTGATGAGCATATTTCACTGGTCCCATCGGTTAAAACCTTTATGACTGTTATAGTTACTATACTAATTATAGTAAGTATATCATGTCCGGAAGATATGTCAACAATTTTTTTATTTTTTCCCTCAACCGCGCTTAACCGTATATTTCACGAACAAAACAAAATTTAATCAAGATTTTCATTAAAACATTGGTATCCGGTCACCATTACCATAATTTTAAGTATATAGAATTGTAAACAACAGGCGATTAGAGCAGTCTTACCGAGATTAACTTGCGATGGAGTTTTGACGGAAAATAGCCAGAGATTGCTGCGCTCAAAGACAGAAGTATGGGATGCAGCACAATCAAAACGCCGGTTATAATCCCCATACGTTTGTGAAGCCGGACCAGAGGAACGGGTCCGGATGTTGTGACAACGAAGTTAAGCCTGGAACCAGTAACTACGGCAGGGTCAGCATTGAGAAGCCGATAAGTGCCGCACCTTTGCCCAACTCATGCAGAAAGGTATTTTACAGTGCCATGCCAAGCGAGAACCGACGTATTTTGCTCATCCTTTGACGCGCTTTCTGTGTTGCGGCTTCAGCCACATAGCGCATGCTATGCTGCTTCAACCGCGCCTTGCTGGTCATATTTCTTACTTTACGCGGGCAGATTGTAAAACGGCTTCCAGTTTTTGGCTGTTTTCACTGATCCGTCGGTTAATGCGCTTCCACTCAAAACACGGTATTTTGGAGAAAGCATGTATTACCTGCGGATCAAAATGCATCCCGCTTTCCTTTTGGATCTCTTGTCGAGCGGCTTCGCAAGATATTTTCTTGTGATACGGTCTATCCGAAGTCAAGGCGTCGAATACATCGACAACGGCAAATACGCGGGCTGGTAAGGGGATTTCATTTCCACAAAGGGTTCTGGGGTATCCGGTTCCATCAAATCGCTCATGGTGGGCATATACAGTTTCGGCTGCGGCTCTCAGAAATGGAATCGATGACAAGATGCGGTGGCCGGTTTCCGGGTGCTGCCGCATAATTCTCCATTCTTCTTCATTGAGTTTCCCACTTTTAAGCAGTATTGCATCAGGCGTTCCAATTTTGCCTATATCATGGAGTAAAGATGCTTGACGGATCAGCCGTATCTCATATTTTGACAATTTGAGTTGGCGGCCAAGCCGGATCGAAAATGCCATTACTCTTAATGAATGAAGCTCAGTTTCATGTTCCCGGGCGTCCAAAGCTGAAGCAAGAGCCATGAGAGAACCTTCATGAGTTTCTGCAACTTCCCTCAAAGCTGCTTTATCGGCTCGAACCAACACACCTGATAATACAGCTGTTATCCATATTGTAACGACTTCACCAACCTGATTTATATTCTCGGGAAAATTACCGGACCAATCCACGAAAATATGCGGCACGTAGATGGCCGTGGCAAATATTGCAACCATAAGCGCCCCTGTGATTTCAAACCAGATAGCCCCCAGCACGACCGGCACGAGAAACATTTTTCGCAGTACAACATGGAGGGTGTGGAGCTGGGGCGTGGCAGGAACCAGCCAATGCGATACCCCCACAAGGATCAAGAGTAAAGAAATAGCAGCTATCCGCAAATTTCTTGATTTCAAACTTACCTCGGCACCAATATTTTGCTGTCCAAACATTTCACTGAAAATCATTTGTCCGAGCCAAACCGATCCTTTGGCCACTCTCACTATCAGCCACGAATGTAATATAATATGTCCAAGTAATGGGTGACCCATTACGTTTTTTTATTTTTTTGCCTATTTATAAGATAATGGAATGTACCGAGGGGTAATAAAACAGGCCGGAATAACTGTCGGAACAAGAAACAGACACCGAAAGAAGCAGCACTAACATGTATTCAGCTAAACCAGATCATCGAACCGAATATGTTTTTGCCTCAACATGCTTTTCAGTTTGCGAAGCGCATTCTGTTCAATCTGCCGGACTCGTTCGCGCGAAATCTCGTATTGAGCCCCAATATCCTTCAAAGTCATCTTCCGGCCCCCGTCAAGACCATAGCGCTTAGACAAAATATCGACTTCGCGGGGCTTGAGATATCCCATAAGATCCATCAACTCATTCCGCAAAAACCGGTGCGAAATCACCTTCTCGGCATTGACCGCTTTCTTGTCCTCGATCA
>JAACEJ010000604.1 GCA_011682565.1 Actinomycetota bacterium
TCTGAAAGCAAATTGAATATTTTTGTCATCATCAGCTATAAGTATTTTTGTTTTTCGCATATAATAAATCCGTTTTACAATGTGAACTGTTGATGTTGTGACTTTTATGCACGTAAAAAAACCGGAATGATTTCGAGCCGTTTGTATAAAGTACGAAAATGCCATTATGAGCGTAGTGAAACAATCAGGATGTTGGCTTTTGTGCTGTTCTGTAAAGATCGCTTTGTCGCTCTGCTTCCCGCGCTGGCTTGTTTTTCGACTTTACGAATCACTCATTTATAATTTTGTAAATCCAATGACCGTACCTTCTGGGACAGATAATACTTTCCAATCTGATTATTATCGGGACTTTTCGGAATTGCTGTCATGAAATTATTACTTTTTTCTTGCTATTACCGGCAGGTATATGGAGAAACAGCTTCCTACCCCCGGTTTGCTTTGTGCTCTTATTACACCGCCATGCTCATTGACTACTCGTTTCACAATGGACAAACCTAACCCTGTTCCATTGGGACGCGTGGTAAAAAAAGGATCAAAAATTCTCTGCAGATATTTTTCTTTGATGCCGGAGCCGGTATCTTTTAAATCAAGTTGAATGATTGGTACGCCTCGTTTTATAACAACTTCCTGAAGGTGGATGGAATCACTGTCTGTCTGACTCGCGCTTATTTCCGCCAAATCACGAAGCTCCGTCTGCAGAATCCGGCGTGCTGAACGGATGGTGATTTTTCCATGTTTTTCAATAGCCTGTGAAGCATTGAGAATAAGGTTGACAAGTGCTTCTTTGATATGTATGGAATCCAGCGATAATTCAGGAATGTCGTTTGCCAGGTCAACGCTAATGTCAATGTTTTCGCCAAGTATTTGGTGGTGGGCAAAACGGATGCTTTCGAGAATGATGTTGTTAATATTAGCAGATTGTTTATTTATTTCTGTCGGTCGTCCAAGATGCAGCAGTTCATTGACCAGGTTCTCCATTTGTTCGATAGAGTTGAGCGCAACCTGAAAAGATTCTTTTTCAGCCGAATCGACAGTGTCGTTTTGTACATAAAGCTGCAAAATCATACGCACCGACGTTAAAGAATTGCGTATGCCATGTGCAATCACCGCAGCAATTTCACCGGCTGTCGCTAATTTTTCAGAATGTACAAGTCGATCCTGCATTCTTTTACGTTCTGTAACATCCGTAATAATCTCTAATACATTTTCGACCTGACCGTTGCGCTTTAACGGAATGGACATATTTTCAAAAAGCCTTTCTTCGCCGTCACTGCGGGTGTGCGTAGTAAGTTCCAACTGCATCTTTCCGGTTGAAAAAACCCGTGTGGTAATGCAACCGGAGCGATCAGCAGAACACCCGGTGACAGTGAAACATGGCTGGCCAATCAGTTTTTCTATCGATTTTCCCGTAATGGATACCAGAGCGGCGCTTGCAGATAATATCTTGTAATCCCTGCCCAGCAGCATAAATCCACTCGGCACATTATCCAGGATAATTTGAAGTTTATCTTTTTCATCCTGCAACTCCTTTGTCCGTTGTTGCACTTTATCTCTCAAAAGTTGCTTATGCCGCGAAACTCTGGCTTCATGCTGTTCAAGGTTTTGCGCCATGGTGTTAAATTGGTTTGCCAACTCGCCAATTTCGTCAAAAGTTTTAACCTTTACCCTGGCGCGATAATTTCCCCTGGCGATAACTTTTGCTTCCCGCTGCAACTTTTTAATCGGATTTGTCATTCCACGGGTTGCGAGATAGGAGAGGGTGAGGGAGACAAGCAGGAAGAAACCCAGCAGCGAGGCGAAGACCAGTTTAAATGTATTTACCGGCGCAAAAATATTCGACTTGGAAACACTTTTCAAAATGGTGTAGCTGCTGCCGGTTCCTTCATGCCAGGTAAATACCGGAGAATGGACAATGATCTGATCGCCAATTTCAACTACGGTTTGGGAATTACCCGATAAAAGCCGCTCCGTCATCTCCTCGCCATACTCGGATTTCAAATTCAGGATTTTTTTAGAAGCTAAAAGCTTATTCCATTCTTTCTTTTTTTCTGAATGATAAAGAAAGTATCCCTCCGAATTTACGAGCATGATAATGCCGGGAGGGCTCTGCTGTGATTTTTTTTCAAATATTTTGAAAAAGTCTTTCGCATAAATATGGAATATCAACAGCCCGTCGAACTGGGGATCATTTATGGAATAGACACAGCTCATCGCCGGGAACATCTTGCCGGATTGGTTGTTTCGCAATTCAACCGGGATAAACGCTGCGCTGTTTCCCTGTTTATATTGTGCAAAATATAGGTAAAAAGCAGTTCCTACATTGCTGGTCTGCTCTCGCGGCAAAATTTTGTATGTTCCCTGGTGATCCTCAATGGTAAAGAGTATCTCGCCATCACGATTGATGTACTCGATTTGATAAAAAATCTTTTTATATCTGGCATATTGAAGCAAATCCGGCAGCAGTTTCTGCAAAGCATTATCTGTTTTCTGCTCATCACGCTGAGCACTAGCTGAAATGAAGCTTTTGAATGTTATCGAAGATGTAAGCAAATAGACATAGTCTTCCATGCTCTGGAAAAAGCTGCCCAGCCGATCTTGTGTCGATTGCAATTCATGTTGTAATTCCTCAATAGCCACTTTGCGCAGGGAGCGAACATTGAAAGAAACGCCGGCAATACCAACAATTAAAACCGGAAGTATTGATAATCCGACAAAAGCAATGGCAAGTTTTTCGCGGATGTGAAGTTTGAATATTTTATTCATTTTCAGACGATTGCTGCAGATGGAAACGGTGTACTTTGAATTTTGTCGACTAAGGTAATTGATATTCTTTTGTCGTTCAAGACATTTATTCACCCCGGTGAACTGATAAAGAAAAATACAGTTTGTTTGCTTTTACTGTAAAATCAATATCCTCCCCTTACGCCGGAAAGTGGGATTTTACTACCCTCGGAGCAAAAATCTCTTGACTAAATTTTTTGAATTGTTTATATTAATAGGCTTTGTTATTCAAGGATGAAAGACAAAGACTAAAACGGTGGGCGTAGCTCAGTTGGTTAGAGTACCAGGTTGTGGCCCTGGATGCCGCGGGTTCAAATCCCGTCGCTCACCCTGCGAAACTTGACATTTTATATGTCCCCTTCG
>JAACEJ010000605.1 GCA_011682565.1 Actinomycetota bacterium
TCTTTTGTTTTTTTTGCAGGATAAACAACGTTCTTCCAATCAGGGTAGCTCCATCCAGCGGGGCCAATATAGATATTTTACCTGATTTTCATTAATTTGAAAACAACTTTCATTTAAAGCATAAATTCAAGACCAAAAGTAGCCTGAAATCTGGATCGCTGCAATTCGAATGGATTCACTCCCAAGCCAAGATAATCCGCTTTGTACTGCATGACCTTATAGTCGATGGCCAAATTAAAAACCACATTTTCATTCCCAAAGCCAAAACCGCCTGTCAGATAATGTGATGTGACCTGGTTGCCTTTTTGCTCAGGCTTTGTTATATTAAATTCAAATATCTGCTCCGGGCTGGTAAAAAAGCCGAGCCGAAATGGAATCCTGGTATTTCCCGAATTAACAATAAACTCGATCCCCATACGAAAAGCATTTGCATTTGCAAAAGACCAGTCTTCTGTTGTAAAAGTCCCCTCATTATCCTTCCTTACGTAAGAAGTAATTTTTTTCCACGGACGGTAAACGTAATCAAATGCAAAAACAATATCCGGGCTCAAATTGAGGGCCAGGCCATAAGAAACATGAAGCGGCTTCTTTACGTGTGCATCAAACTTTGCCTGGGCGCTTCCTCCCTGAGGCTCAGTGTTTGAATCGCTGTACTCTATTCTCGCATAGTTAATTGTATAAGGAAAAGTCAGCCTGCTTCCGACAGAAACTAATTTCGATATATTCCATATAAAGCCAAAATCCACGCTAAAACCGGAAAATTTGTTTTTCCACTCATCCCAATTTACCAGGCTGGAATCTCCCGTCTTCAATACGTCGGTATTTTTGTAGTCATGATTTCCAGTTAAAACATTTAATGTTGTCCCGAGGGAAACATTATCAAGAACTTTGATACCAACACCCGTTGCCAGCGCAAACAAGCCGCCGCTGCGATCCTCTTTAATGTCCTGTTGGTCCCATTGTCTGTTCTTTGATTCGTCAATCGTTGTCCATATCGGATGTTCATTCAAATCGGTTATATTCCTGATGACAATAGAACTCGTAATTTCGAGGGTTTGTACCTGCAACGGAAAAGTAAAACCTATATAATTCAATTTAAAACTGCCGTTTTCTCTGCCCTGATATTTCTTCTTGCTATTCAGCAAATTTGCCGGCGGAATGATGTTGATTTTGCCAAAATCAAAAGAACTGGCAACAATCGCGCTGCTTTTGTGGAACAGAGCCAGTCCCGCAGGATTCCAGTCCAATGCATTTGCATCATTTGCCAGAGCTGTAAATGCTCTTCCCATCCCTGCTGCACGCGCACCCACAGCCGCTTCGTTTAAAATGGATTTATCTATTTTAAAATCCTGACCGTATAAAAAATGAATCATTAAAAAGATAACAGCCAACGGCCAAATTATTTTTTTCCAGCCCATTCAACCTCCTCCATCCCAAGTTGATAAAATATTTCTTGTTAAAACATTCACTTTGTTCTATCTATTCACTAGAAGTAAGTTTAAACGAAATTTACTGAACAATTGTAAATTAAAAAGATTAATGTTATTCAGAAAATGTATACTGCCAGAATGTCGAAAAAAGGCGAGTCAATCTTTGAATGACTCGCCCATATTTTTGAGAAAAAAACGCTCCGCCTTGCGACAAATTTTAATTCAAAGGCTTATTTATTATTCTTTTCCATAAATGGTCTTAACAATTCTATCGGAAATGGAAAGACTGTTGTTGAATTGTTTTCGGCTGCAATTTCAGTTAGTGTTTGCAAATATCGAAGTTGTAATGCTTCCGGTCTTTTGGAAATAATTTCCGCTGCTTCGGCCAGTTTTTTTGAGGCTTGAAATTCACCTTCAGCGTGAATTACTTTTGCACGACGTTCTCTCTCAGCTTCCGCCTGGCGAGCTATCGAGCGTTGCATTTCCACCGGAAGATCAACATGTTTTACCTCTACAAGACTGACCTTGATTCCCCATGGATCAGTCTGACGATCGATAATTGCCTGTAATTCATGATTAATCTTGTCTCTGGAAGCGAGCAATTCATCCAACTCTGCCTGCCCCAGCACACTTCGCAATGTTGTTTGCGCTAACTGAGATGTAGCATACAAATAGTCTTCTACTTCAACAATGGCTTTGCTTGGGTCAACAACGCGGAAATAGAGTACAGCATTGACTTTAATAGAAACATTATCCTTGGTGATAACGTCCTGCGGGGGAACGTCCATAACGATTGTCCGCAAACCAACTTTTACAACGCGGTCGACGATTGGAATGATAAAAAAGATTCCCGGGCCTTTGTAATCGACCAGCCGACCCATACGAAAAACGACACCACGATCGTATTCACGAAAAATCTTAACTGCACTGGTAATGAGAAGAATTGCCAGGATGGCAATAATCACTAATGGCTCCATAATTTGATACTCCTTTTTTTATTAAAATTTACACATTTTTGTTATCGCCAATTTTAGCCACTTTAACCTCCAACCCATCAACTGCAAGAACCCTAACTTTTTCGCCTTTTCTGATTCTTTCATCACTTGTAGCCTTCCAAATTTCGCCATGCACATTGATATCGCCTTCCGGATTGATTGCAGTTATTGCCACACCTTTTTCACCGATCATCCCCTCGCGCCCTGTTGTCGGCTTTTTCATGCGCGTTTTCAATGCCATTCCCAGGGCGAAAATAACGAATGCGCCGGTTGAAACAGCTACTACAAGAGCGATTCCCCAGTCGACTTGCACAGGAAAACCGGGCGTTTCTTCAAAAAGCATGATCGAGCCGAGAAACATAGCCACAATCCCTCCAATCGTTAAAATGCCATAGCTTGTCACTTTAACCTCCAGTATGAATAAAATGATGGCAAAAATGATGAGAAGCAATCCAGCCGAACGAACCGGCAGAGTTTGCAGCGCGAAAAACGCGAGAATGATAAAAATGCCGCCAACCACCCCTGGGACAACAGCACCTGGATTGGAGAGTTCAAAGAACAGGCCGTATATTCCAAGCATAAGAAGAATGTAGGCGATATTCGGATTGGATATTTTGTACAATATTTTGTAGCGCCAACTCATTTCCTTTAAAACGACGGTTGCATTTTTTGTCGCCAGTGTTTTTTCGGAATCGGGGAGCTGAATCTTCCA
>JAACEJ010000076.1 GCA_011682565.1 Actinomycetota bacterium
TTTCATAAGGACCCGGCACCTCCACAGGTTTCAGACTTTTAGACTTTCCTGCCGGAGACTGCCCCCAAAAGGATGTCGGTCCGACATCGACGGCGCCGGCGTACACCAAACATTTGGTAGAAGAATCGGCATCGATTCGATAGATTGTCCCGCGTACAGCGCAGACGGCTGTCGGTGTTTTGATCTGAAAGCCTTCCTGCTTTGCCCGTAGTTTGGTAATGTTCGACCAAATCTTGCCGCGTTTTAATCGGGCATTAACCTTTTTTGAACTTTTCTTTACCGAGGCATCGGTAAACTCGAATTCTGAATTCTCACCGATCCGCACAACACTCCCTTCCAAAAGTTTCACTTCACAGCGGGATTCAGCCTTTGTGCGAATTATATCGGCATTTAACACAGTCATTTTCAAGCAGGCATTTCGCCAGCTTTTGTCACTCTTGTGCTTAATTTGCACATCCTGAGCGCGGCCAATAATAAAAGATATATTGCCGATTTTAGATTCTTTGGCAGACACAAACGATGCCAGACCAAGCAATAAAAATGCTGCAACGAAAATTCTGTAAATTTTAAAATTTTGCATACTAGTGTTCCCGCACCAGATCGTTTCGCGTAAAACCGGAACCACTCACAGCGATACATTGTGAAGCTTTGCCATTGCCGATATTATTATTGGTCACTTTGATCGTTCCCACTTTTGTTTCAGTCGAACCAAGAGAAAGACCGGTATCCGGGTCTATCAGGGCCTCGCCGGGCCGATAAACAACAAATTCATCACCGATGTTTACCCCGGCGACAGAACCGGCGTTGATATAAATCGCGCCGCCGCCTTTGATAATTTTGGCTTGCCAGGGAATGTTTGGTGCGGATTGATCCACAAATGCTACTAATGCATCGATTGCCTTTCTCGTCGCCTTGCCGACAATGGATTCATCAAATTTATTCCGGTTATCAAAACTGAATTGACGCGTGTCAAGTGCCAAGCCCCTTTTTGATTCTTCTTTGCGCACGCTTTCAGCCATCAATATCTCGCCGGTTGTTGTGTTTACAAACCGCACATCAACTGCCACTGTCGCTTTTGTGCTTTTAAAGCCGATTCCAAAACCTTTTTTCTTTAAACGGGTTTGCCCACCCTGTTCACTGTAACCAAATTCAGTTACAGCACCAAAGATAGCGAGTTCGACACCAAGCATTTTTCCCACTTGTGCAGCGCTTTGCTGGGTAACGACGCCACTCATGCCCAGTTTTTGTTCATTCATCAATTTTTCGATTTCCTGGCGTTCGATGACCTGGTACCTTCCGGTTTTGACCAGGGCGGTTACCAGCATATCCGCCATCCCCTGTCCGACCGGCTGGCCAGTCCACCAACGAAAACGATGACTTGTTTTGTCATCAAAATCAAAAACCGCCACACGCTTTTTCAGCGTTTTTTGGGTACCGGCATGCACGGTTGTAAATCGCGCAAACGACAACAGAAAACCAAACATAAGCAACACAACCAAAATTATTCTCTTCATTTTATCCCTTTCGCTTTCAATTTAGTTACCCGCGCCCATATCGATTTTCACCGGCGTTGCTCTGAGCGTCACTTTGTTAGCTGTAACTCCAATAACATGCATCTGGAATTCACCAAAATTTCTTTGATCGATTTCTCTGGCCAACTGTTCTGCATTGCCTGATATTTGCACATCAAACTCGGCTGTTCCGGCAACAATATTTCTTTGAAACACATTTTTCGCACCACGGACGGCGTACTGGAGAGAATTCTTAAAATTCGATGCTTGTGTGTAGCTCCCCATGCCCATTACCATCAGTTTAACATTGTTCATGCTGTAATATTTTCCGCGCCACTTTTCCAGAATTTTATTGATCAACTCGTCGGCCAATGCATTTGCCGCTTTTTCGATTGCTTTTGTCCCGCCCGTAACTTCATCAATGTGGGGGAAAGCCGCGTGCTTGCTGCCCGTTGCCAAAATCGTTCCCACATCGGCATCGATAACACGAGCGGTAATATTCGCCTGGCAGGATTTCATCCCGGCAAGGTTAAAGCCGCTTGCCACTTTTGCAATAGCTTTTCCCGTAACGACAACCTCGGCATTGAGCCTTGTTGCGATGGCTTTTGCCGCTTGGGGGTCGCCATTGATGGCCGCCACAATCGAGTCTCTTTCCCGGCTTTGACGCACCGTTGCCGGATCAACGACGTCGAAGTTTTTTTCCATGAAACGATTGATCATCGCCGTTTCCGCGACATTCATGTCCACCTGAAAATAATGGTAACGATCCGGAGAATCTCCAATATTTTGCTCGTCGATCATAAACATGACGCGCGGATTGCCCATGCCCTGAATCAAATTGCGTACGGCATCGGCGTCACTTTTTAAATCGGCTTGATCGACCGTTGCCGCAACCTGCACTTCATAAACTTCGGGCGTTTTTTTGCCTTCGGATAATATTTTATAATTGCTGACATAACCACGGCTCCAGTTAAGAATGCGGTCTTCAACAACCATATAATTCTCAACTTTGGTCTGAGAATCAATATACGTTCCCAATGCCTGCTCAACAGCTTTTCGCAGGGCATCATCAATAGCGCGATCTCTTGCCGCGGCGACATCTCCATAAGTGATACTGCCAACGCCGACTGTCTGCACCTGGAGACCTTGTCCGGGGCTTTGTGCCGGAAGCAGTAACAATGCAACCAGCAATAAAATGACAAAGTGATAGAATTTCAATTCCACGGTATCCTCTCTTCTTCCCTGAAAAAATCAACAAACATGTTTTATAGAAAAGTCAATTTGCAGATAACTGGTTCCCATTGTAAAAATGGCCGGTATGGATAACCGGCCATAAATTTTTCTTAGAATGTCATTCGCAATGCATTCTGAAAATCTCTGATGATAAGCAATGCATCGGCACCGGAGACCTTGTCGTTGAGGTGAAACGCACCGGTCATTTTATCAGCACTCATAATGCCGCGGTCGGTCATCAGGCAAATTGCATTGTATGCAAAATGCGAAGGATTGACGTCCGGGAATCTTGATGGCTGGCCAATATATTTGGTTGCCAGGGATTCATCACCCGTTGCCATAATCAGGATATTTTGCATAATCATGGCATAATTTGCCCTGGTTATTTTTTCATCCGGGCGAAAAGTATGATCCGGGAAAACATCCATTCCCCTGGCTTTGACAATATCTTTGATCCAGTTTTTCGCCCAATGATTGTTAATGTCGGTAATTTCGGCCGCTTGCACAACCTGCGACGTCTGCATTTTTGTCGGGTCTTCCGGTGCCTTAAAACCGGTATCATAAGTCTTGGGGCGTTTTTTCTCGATAATGTCCATCAGCTTGAGTTCTTCCATCAAAAGCACAGCCAAATCCGCGCGATCGATTTCTTTGATGAGTGCAATTTTAGCGCCGACTTTGGTGCCCGGTGCTGCTCTCTGAATTTTTTGCACCAGTTCCCATTCCGAATTCGCCTCTTTGGCAAAATCCCCTTTTAGCTCAATAACTTTTCGAAAAGCATTTGCCGATTCACCGAACATGTATGCATCTTTGTATGCTTCGCCTTTGTAAAAAAGCGCTTTGGCACTGTTCGGATTAATCTTTAAAGCATTGTCAAATTCTTTGATCGCTTTTTTCACCCA
This sequence comes from Actinomycetota bacterium, assembly GCA_011682565.1. GTDB lineage: Bacteria > Zhuqueibacterota > Zhuqueibacteria > Residuimicrobiales > Krinioviventaceae > Hydrothermomicrobium. Next base: position 3,644 of record JAACEJ010000076.1, read on the forward strand.
ATCATCACCCTTTCGTTCCATGGTGATGACTCGCCCCTTAATTATACGGGCATCCACCGATTTTTTGTTTTTCCCAATAGCTTTATTGGCAAGATTTAAAGCCTTTTTAAAATCACCACTTTTTGCTGCGACCAGAGCAAGGCCGGAAAAACCTTCTGCATAATCCGGATCAAGGGCAATGGCTCTTTGAAATTCATTGGCCGCTTCGGCCAGATTGCCACGATCAAATTCCCGCATCCCCTGATTAAAATGATTATCAGGCGTATCGAGAACCGAAGCTTCCTTGATGGGTTTGGGACCACACCCCATAGTCATTGCGATAATGAGCACAACAAGGGGCATTAATAAAACGATTCGATTTTTCATTCGTAACTCTCCTCTTTTCGTGGGTTCAACAAATGATTGCAGAATTTCCAAAGACACCTAATCAACGATAAACATGACTTTGCATTTATCAAGAAAATTCTGCGTGGCAGCCGCATTCCGAATGGATGCAGCGGCTGCATTGGAGACGACGATATCAGCCTTGTTCGGCCCGGACACTCGAAGCGCTTTAACAACCAGAGGATTATTGGTTACGCGATCATTAGACTTGGCGCGGCTGACATCTTTATCATAGCCAACCATGCCAATTTGCACGGCCCAATCACGTGAGACGTACTTGGAGCCATAAACTTCCTGGCCGGTCTCATCAATAATTTTAGGTGCCATTGCCGGGCGAATGCCGAGACCTTTGGCATCCACAATCAGCCCGGTGTATGCGCCGCCGCTTTGCTGTGCAGCCTGCGACCCGGCGCTCCCTCGACGAATCAACTGTACACCGGGAGGAACGGGTTTTCCTGCCGGCCAGGGCTGTCCGCATGTAGGGCAGAGATCTGTGCTTGCGGCAACAATCGGTGTCCCTCCCATTTGTTGAGGCAAAAGTGCATCCGAAAGAGCGCCTGTAATCGGCATCTCAACAGTCACTTCGATATCACCGGTGGACATATATTTTGTATCCACGACAGTATAACCACGGACAATGCCTCGCACACGTGTATTGATGACATCATTCTCCACGACATAATTGCGCACAGTAGTTTCTGAATTGAGGGTCATTCCTAGAACAGTTCCAAGCAGATTTCGAAGTGCTGCCAGTTTTGCAGCTTCGATCGCACCGGCACGTTGAGCTGTTTGCGGCATATTCGGATTAGGAGCGCCAATTCCGGTAGCTCTCAGAATTTGTGAAGACCAGTCTACAGTACCCGAATTACCAACAGGTTGGGTTACGGTTTGCGCCCAAAGCGATCCGCTAAAAACAACAAAAAAGGCTAACAGCAACAACAAAAGTCGATTGGGTTTCATTTTTTTCCTCCCACGTAAAATAACAATTGATTAATTAAGGGGAATTTCATTAATTAGGTAATTAATTGATACTTGCATCGAGTAAAACCTGCGGATGTTTTTCAGTACTAAAACATGTCGCTAAAATACGGAGCATCCTGATTTTTACCGGTGATTGTGCTCACAAAAGCCTTGATTGTATATAAACACAAAAGGGCTATAAAATATTCTACAGCCCTTTCGCTTTCATCTTGTTAAAATACTTATACTTCACTAATTTGTCAAGTTAATTTTAAATTAAATTCATTAAAAAAGGAGGAAGCCATGGCTGATCGACTTGGAGTAGGATTTGTTGGCGCGGGGTTCAACACAAATTTTCACGCCCGTTCCTGGGTGGGAGTAAGAAATGCAGACATCAGAGGTATTGCCGATCCGGACACGTCCAGAGCGGAAGCAACGGCTCAAGCCTGCCGCAATCTCGGCGTTGGCGATCCCAAAGCCTATGCCGATGTTTCGGAACTGGTCGCTGATCCGAATATCGACGCGCTGTGGATTTGTGCTCCGAATTATACCCGCATTGCTATTATGGAAACAATCGCAGAGGTTCTCAAATCGGGCAAGGGAACTCTCAAAGGAATCGCATGCGAAAAACCGCTGGCGCGGAATGTTGCCGAAGCAAAAAAAATGGTTGAAATTGTAAATGAACTGGGGTTGTTACACGGATACCTGGAAAACCAGGTATTTTCTCCATCCATCGTACGCGGAAGAGAGATTATCTGGCATCGTGGAGCAAAAGTTACCGGTCGTCCGTATCTGGCGAGAGCAGCGGAAGAACACAGCGGCCCGCACGAGTCCTGGTTCTGGTCGGGACAACAGCAAGGCGGTGGCGTGCTCAATGACATGATGTGCCACAGCATCGAGGCAGCGCGTTTTTTACTGTCAGACCCTGATAAACCAAAAAGCGCCATGAGGCCGGTAACTGTAAACGCAGAAATTGCAACCCTCAAATGGTCGAGAAAAGAATACATCGATTTGTTAAAAGAAATGTCCGACAATCGTATTGATTACGGAAAAACACCGGCTGAAGATTTTGCCCGCGCAAACGTAAATTTCGAAGACCAGGACGGTAACATTCTTGTGGCAGAAGTGACAACATCCTGGAGTTTTGTCGGGCCCGGGCTGCGCCTTAGTTTTGAAATGATGGGGCCGGAATATTATATGCAGATCAATTCGCTCGAACCGGAGCTGCACATTTTTTTCAGCCGAAAAGTTGTTGGTAAAGCGGGAGAAGACCTGGTCGAAAAGCAAGCGGCAGAACAGGGGCTTATGCCGGTGATCTCTGACGAGGGACTGGTTTACGGCTATACAGGAGAAGATCGCTATATGGTCAACTGTTTCCTGGAAGGAAAAATGCCTGAGGAAAGTTTCAACGACGGATTGCTCGTTTCCCAGCTTCTTATGACAGCATATAAATCCAGTGAAGAAGGGAAAAAACTGGCATTCGATCCTGCGGCGATTCAGGATTTTGTACCCAAAGTAGCCCGGGGAACTTATCGAGCCACAGACGCTATTCATACAGCATTCTAAAAATCCAATACGGCGCATATCCATTTTTTAATGCGCCGTTTTACAAGAACTTTTTTACATCTTGTGCGTTTTGAATTTGAAAAGGAATCAGCAAACACTTGTGACATATCAAGACGAGAATTACAGACTCATCATCGCCGGTAAAAATGGTGACAACGATGCCCTTACAAAACTGATACAGTCCCACAGCGAGTTAGTGCACAGCGTGATTTATTCAATTCTTGGCAACCGGGATATCGTACAAGATATTGCTCAGGAAACTTTTTTAAGAATGATTTCAGCGATTGATCATTACGAGTTCAAAGCTCCTTTCCGGGCCTGGCTGATTCGCATCGCAGTGAACTTGTGCCGCGACCACATGAGGAGAAAAAAAGTACGTCGTATTATTACAGGATTTCAAAGGTCTGATGAACAACAGCAAGAACGTGAGTTCATTGATAAAAGCCAAAATCCGCATAAAGATTTAATCGTTCAGGAAAGAATGGAACATTTACAAAGCGCACTTTTAAAACTTCCACCACAGCTAAGAGTCGTTTTCGTTTTACGTGACATCCAGGATCTTTCTTACGATGAAATTGCCGGGACATTGAACTGGAGATTGGGAACAGTAAAATCACGACTTTTTCGGGCAAGAAAAGAACTGGCCAAAATTCTTAGTCCGTACCGGGAGGACTTTAAATGAAAGACAAATATTCTGCAGAAATATCATTATACATCGACGGCCAATGCACGCCTGCCAGAGCCGCAGAAATCCGGCAGCACCTGCAATCTTGTGACAAATGCCGAAAAAAATATCACGAATTTTTGGCATTAAAAAAAGATGCGAAAGAATTAAAATCTTTTAGCGTGTCGCTATTTTTTGCCGCCAGGGTTGTTGCAATGGCAAAGCGCAGAAAACAAGAATCCTTCTGGAGCGCTCTGGAGATCATTCCCCGGCCGTTACTTAATGCAGCTTTTATCCTTTCCGTTGTCATTATCATTGTCGTTGCAATGCCCTGGCAAAGTTCCACAACGACGAATGACTCTGCATCAAACATCATCGAAAGCAGCCTGGTATCGGAAAATGACTGGCCGCACCAAAGCCTGGAAACAAACGACGAGGCTTTGCAATTTGCGCTCGATGAATCTGAAGAGGCAACAGGAGAAAGCAAATGACCTCAAAAAAAACTGCGATCACTGTTCTCGTATCTATTTTCATTGTTGGGTTTGCGAGTGGTCTTGTTACCGACCGCATATTTTTTGCAAAATCAAGAAACACTCATCGACACCACCGTGGTGGTATGGTTTCAAAATTCACCAAGGATTTAAATTTGGATGAGGCACAACAGGAAAAGCTGAAAGAGCTGCTGAAAACAATCAAAACACAATATGACGAGATCAGAACAAAAACAAGACCTGAATATAATAAAGTCCGAAAGAACTTTCATAACGAGTTTATAAAGATATTAAATGACAACCAAAAACAAAAATTTCTAAAAATAGAAAAAGAAAATAAAAAGAAAAGGCAAAAATCTAATAATAGAAATCATGAAAAATGAATACACAGGAGACAAATAAAGAATGAAGAAATGGTATATAGCATCAATAATCATTATAATCGCTGGAATAGTTATCTGGTTCACTTCAAGACCGGGGGATGCCAAAGAGGAACAGACCGCGTTTTTTCCTCAGGTTGAAAAAGTTCAGCGAGGCAGCATCCGAGTCCAGGTTTCCACCACAGGCACCATCGAACCAATTAATAAAGTAGAGATAAAATCAAAAGCAAGCGGTCTCATAGAAGAGATGACAATTGAAGAATCAGATCATGTTAACAAAGGTGATCTCATTGCTAAACTGGACCAAAGGGACACAAAGAATTCCTATGATCAATCCGTTGCCGAACTGCATGTTGCCAAAGCAAGCCTGAAACAAAGCGAAAGCGATTTTAAGCGCAAACAGGACTTGTATAAAAAAGGACTGATCCCCGCAGTGGAATTTGACCAAGCCGAACTTGCACTCGTTCAGGCAAAAGCGCAGGTTGTTCGCGCTCAGGTCAGTCTCGACAATAATGATATCCGACTGAAAGACACAATCGTTCGCTCTCCCATTTCAGGAATCATTCTTACCAAAGACGTCGAAGAAGGGCAGATTATCTCATCGGGAATTTCATCTGTTTCCGGCGGCACTTTAATCGCCACAGTGGCTGATATGCGCCAAGTCTATGTGAAAGCGGATGTCGATGAAGTTGACATTGGAAAAATAGAGCCGGGCATGACCGCTCATATTGTGGCCGATGCCTATCCGAACGAACAATTCACAGGCAAAGTGATACGCATCGCCGCCCAGGCAAAAGTTGAACAGAATGTAACGAGTTTTGAAGTGACAATCCAAGTCGACAATCCAACCGGCAAATTAAAAGCAGGGATGAACGTTTCCGTCGAGATATTGATTGCCGACAAACAAGACGTCCTGTTAGTACCGAACGAAGCATTAATGACGCAAGCGGAAATGACGCGGGAAATTGCCAGCCTGAAAATGGCCATGGGCGAAAGTGAAAAACCAAACAAAACCGGGAGCGGCCAACAGGGCCGACCAGATACACAACGCAAGAAACCGGAACAAAACAACTCGGGACAAACATCAGGTTTGAATCGGGGTGTCATTGTCAAGCAGGGCAACGACTTTAGGCCACAACTGGTCAAAGTCGGGGTGAGTAATTTTGATAATACTGAAATTTTAGAAGGCTTGCAGGAAGGCCAGCAAGTCGTGTACACCTTTTTCTCGCGCGCAAAAGCTTCCAGCGATCAATTCCGCAAACGAATCATGTCGCGAATGTCGATGAGCAGCGGACTGAAGAAAAGAAAATCAAAATAATGACAGGATTTTAGAGTATGCATCGCATCATAAAAAAACAATTTACAGAAATAGTGGAAAGCATGCGCATGGCAATGGCTTCCTTACTCGCCAACAAAATGCGTGCTGCATTGACAATGCTGGGTATTATCATCGGGGTCGCGGCCGTTATAACAATGGTTGGCCTGGGCAACGGCGCACAAAAAGCAATTGCCGACAGAATTCAGTCACTTGGTTCGAATTTACTTTTCATAAGACCGGGATCATCGCGTTTTGGCCGCGTTCATTTCGGCGCCGGCAGCAGAATGACTTTGAAAAACAAAGATGCCGAAGCGCTGGCAGAAAAATGCACAACAGCGCAAGTTGTCGTCCCCGAGTTTAGCCGCAATGCCCAGGTTGAATTTGGGGCGAACAACTGGAACTGTCGAATCGTCGGCACAACACCGGATTTCGCAATAGCTCGCAGCTTTCCAACAACTGAAGGCCGCTATTTTAACGACGATGAAATGGCAAA
>JAACEJ010000077.1 GCA_011682565.1 Actinomycetota bacterium
ATTCAATCCTGTCAATCCAAAACCATGCTCAAACCAATTCGTCCTCTTTCTTTGTCAATGGTAATGACCTTGACCTCGATGACGTCACCGACGGAAACAACGTCCAGAGGGTTTTTGACGTATTTTTTTGCCATGCGGCTGAGGTGCACGAGGCCGTCGTGTTTTACGCCAATGTCCACAAAAGCGCCGAAATCAACCACATTGCGAACCGTTCCTTTGAGAGTCATGCCTTCGATGAGATCGTCCACGCTCAGCACATCGCTGCGCAGGATCGGTTTGGGCATTTCATCGCGCGGATCGCGATTGGGTTTTTCCAGACTGTCGATAATGTCCGCCAGCGTTTCTTTGCCGCACTCGCAAATCTGCGCGAGCTGTTCCAGGGATTCGTGAGAATGCTGCACCTTTTCTTTTACTTTTTTGCCGTCGCTTCGCACTTGCTCCACGTCCAGGGAGAGGTGGCTGAGCAGTTTTTCCGCTGCGTTGTATGATTCCGGGTGAACCGCAGTGGTGTCGAAAAAAACGTCGCTTTCGGGAATGCGCAAAAACCCGGCCGCCTGTACGAACGCATTCTCTCCCAGGCCTGTCACTTTTTTCAATTCATCCCGCGATTTGAATTTTCCTTTTTCTTCACGCCGTTTGATAATGTTTTCCGCAACCCGGCTGTTTATTCCGGAAACGTATTTGAGCAATGAAGTTGAGGCCGTATTCAAATCCACGCCGACCAGGTTGACCGCCGATTCCACAACCTGATCGAGTGCTTCGGATAGTTTCACCTGGTTCACGTCATGCTGGTACAATCCTACACCAATGGATTGCGGATCAATTTTTACCAGTTCCGAAAGCGGGTCCATGAGACGGCGGGCAATGGAAATGTTGCCGCGCATGGAGGCTTCCAGTTCGGGAAACTCTTTTTTCGCCACAGGAGAAGCAGAGTAAACGGAGGCCCCGGCTTCATTGACAATGACATAAAAAACATCGCGATCGAGTTCGGCAATGAGTTCCGCTGTCATTTTTTCCGTCTCTCTGCTTGCCGTGCCGTTGCCAATGGCAACAATATCCACGTTGTATTTTTCCACCAATTCCTTTACAACATCTTTTGCTTCCTCCCAGCGCTTTTGCGGCGGATGCGGATAGATTGTTTCTCCCTGCAAATATTTCCCCGTTGCATCGATCACCGCTACTTTGCAGCCGGTTCGGAATCCGGGATCGATGCCGAGGATTATTTTATCGCGCAGCGGAGGTGTCAGCAGCAGGGCACGAAGGTTTCGGGCGAAAACCTGTATAGCGTGCTCATCGGCGCGCTCGGTGAGCGCTTTGCGAAGCTCCCGCTCGATGGCCGGAGCGATGAGTCGACGATAAGAATCCTCGCTTGCTTTAAGCAATTCATCTGTGAATATACTGGCGCGGTTTGTAATATAAACCTGATTTATTTCCCTGATCATTTCCTCATCAGACACATCGATAAAAGCCCGCAGCATGTTCTCGCGCTCGCCGCGGTTGATGGCCAGAATCCTGTGCGGCGGGATTGTTTTGACGGATTCGGAAAATTCTTTATAAATTTCATATTCGCTGCAATTGTCCGGATCACGTGCCTCTGAAGAAAGAACACCTTTTTCCAATGACAGTTCGCGGATTACCTGGCGAATTTCCGCATCAACGGAAATAGTTTCGGCGATGATATCGCGGGCACCGGCGAGTGCTTCTTCGGCTGTAGCCACGCCTTTTTCTTCGTCGATATATTCCGAGGCAATTTCCTCCGTCAGTCCTTCAATAATTTCCTGTCTGAGGATCGATTCGGCCAGCGGTTCCAATCCTTTTTCTTTGGCAATTGTTGCGCGGGTACGCCGTTTGGGTTTATAGGGGAGATAAAGGTCTTCGACTTTTTGCAGTTTTGTTGCTGCGTTGATTTTCTCTGCCAATTCAGGCGTGAGTTTTCCTTGTTCTTCTATGCTCTTTAAAACAGTCTGTTTCCTGTCTTCCAGGTTGCGCATGTATTGAATTCTGTCCCATACGGCGCGGATTTGTTCTTCATCCAAACTGCCCGTTACTTCTTTTCGATATCTGGCAATGAACGGGACAGTGTTTTCATTATCCAAAAGTTCGATGGTGTTTTTGACCTGGTTCCAACGTATACCGAGTTCTTCAGCAATAATTGTGATCATTTGTTTCTCGTCCACTACTCCTCCGTTTGGTTTGGTGATTAAAAATGAGAAGCGAATATAGAATCGTTGATCGTTAAAATCAAGAGATTTGCAATTTTCCATGGCGCAGGTTTTGCAATTATCAGATGTTGATAAAAGCATCACGTCGGGCGCCTTGCGCATCGTCTTTATAGCTAATTGATAATAAGAGGATTAACTCTGGTTTTGCCGCATGATTTTTTGTATGAATTCTCTCCGGTTAAAAATATTTACAGAGCGTCGTCAAAATGTTTTTCCAGAGTGTCATAAATTTGTGTCGGTTCATATTTAAGTTTGAATCAAAACTAACAGAACAAACAGGACGGAATTGCTTTATTTAAAACCTGTGGGAGTGGGTATGTTCAGACGGGCGTTTTTTTTATTCGCTATCTTTATCTTTTTTGTCAGTTGTGGCAAAAAGGGCGAAGACATTGTCGGTACTGTTAATAAAATGGAAATAACAACCCCCGAATTGCTTGCAAACGGCCTTTCAACTGCTGTCATCGCTGCAACGGTGTACAATAGCGATGGTGAAATCTCCGGCGGTTTAAAAGTTCAGTTTACAACAACAGCCGGATCGATTAGCGAATATGCATTTTCTGATGATCAGGGGCTCGCGTTTGCAACATTGAAGAGCAGTGCCAGCGAGGAGGATGTGGATGTAACAATTACGGCCACAGTTGTGGATACAAGTAAAAGTTTGAAAAAGGGCACTCCGACCTCTTATAAAGTCAGTCTTGATGTTTTGGGCAAAAGTAACAGGCGTCTTGGGAAAAAGAGCCTTGAAGGAGATAACAGCGCAGAATTAAATTTGATTTTTCTGGGCGTGCAAGTGAGGGCCTCGTTGGATGCACCTTCCTTGCCGGCTGATGGCATTTCAAAAGCCAAATTAAATATTTCCGTTAAAGAAACAACGAGCAAAAAAGCGATCAACCAGGCAAGCATTGCCTTGCGGGCAATCTATGGAAATGTGCCGAATGCATTGATAACAAATGATCAGGGGCTGGCAAAAGCGGAAATTGTTTCCCAGACGAAATCGGGAACCGATACGATTTATGTTGAATACGGTGATTTGATCAGCAAAACCATCATTTTAAAATATGACGAAACCAAGTTAAAGCTTGCTCCGGATTCGGCAAAAGTCGTCGCCGGGGGTAAGAGCAAACTGACCATGACGGCTTCTCTTCTTACATTACAAAATACACCCATTGTCGGGGCAGAAATCAAGTTTTCAACAAGCGACGGCGTTATTAGCGGATCTGCGATTACTGATAAATCGGGGAATGCTATCGTCGAACTAATCAGTGGTTCTAATCCAAATCCAAATGTCACGGTCATCGCTCATTTTTATGAACTGGCGGATACTGCCAGCGTGGCGTTTGTGGAAACTGCGGGTAGCGGTGGCCTTTCCCTGACCGGCGATGCACAGGTTTATCGAGATGGTTCCTCCACCATCCAGATAACCGCTACTGTTTTGAATAACTCTAACGAACCCGCGGCCAACATGATAGTCGATTTCACTACATCCATAGGAAACATTACACCGACAGCCACAACCGATGCGTCGGGTAAAGCGATTGTATCTTTTAAGGGCGATGCGGGAGACGTGGATGTTATTGCGAAAATTACAGCGACAACAGGATCGATGTCGGCCATACATGAGATTAAATTATTGGGAATTTGGATGGAAGTCACGTCGACACCGGATTCCATTCTTTCGGACGGGCAATCGACTGCAAAGATTACGGCTCATATAAAATTGGCGTCAACGAATATTGCCGTATCCAACGTTCCGGTGAATTTCAGCACCGATCTGGGAGCGATTCCGAATTTAGCATCGACAAATCAGGAAGGGCTGGCTGTCAATAAATTAACCTCTGCAAATAAATCCGGTGTTGCTCATGTGAACGTAGCGTTCGGTGCGATCACAAAGAGCATTCAAGTTTACTTTTTTAATGATATGCCAACCGGTTTGTCTCTCTCCGGCGATGCACAGGTTTATCGCAATGGTTCTTCTGCCATTCAGGTCACTGCTACTGTTTTGAACAAATTCAACAAGCCTTTGGCGGGTGCGGGGATTCAATTTACGACGACTGTTGGCAGCATTACGCCGACAGCCACAACCGATGCGTCGGGTAAAGCGGTTGTATCTTTTACGGGCGATGCCGGAGCCGGGGATGTTATTGCGAAAATCACAGCAACAACAGGATCGATATCTTCCATACACGAGGTTAAATTACTGGGGATTTGGATGGAGGTCACGTCGACACCGGATTCTATTCTTGCGGACGGGCAATCGACTGCAAAGATTACAACCCATATAAAATTGGCATCAACAAATATTGCAGTATCCAACGCTCCGGTGGATTTCAGCACCGATCTGGGAGCGATTCCGAATTTAGTATCGACAAATCAGGAAGGGCTGGCTGTCAACAAATTAACCTCTGCAAATCAAGCCGGTACTGCTCATGTGAATGTAGCGTTCGGGACAATCACAAAAAGTATACAAGTTTATTTTTTCCAGGATATGCCGACAAGTTTATCTCTCTCCAGCGATGCACAGGTTTATCGCAATGGTTCTTCCGCCATCCAGGTCACTGCTACTGTTTTGAACAAATCCAACGAACCTGTGGCCAACACAATAGTCAAATTCACGTCGTCCATTGGCAGCATTACACCGACAGCCACAACCGATGCTTCGGGTAAAGCGGTTGTATCTTTTACAGGCGATGCGGGAGACGTGGATGTTATTGCAAAGATCACTGCGACAACAGGATCCATATCCGCCACACACGATGTTAAATTACTGGGGATTTGGATGGAGGTCACGTCGACACCGGATTCCATTCTTGCGGACGGACAATCGACTGCAAAGATTACAACCCATATAAAATTGGCATCAACGAATATTGCGGTGTCCAACGTTCCGGTGAATTTCAGCACCGATCTGGGAGCGATTCCGAATTTAGTATCGACAAATCAGAAAGGGCTGGCTGTCAACAAATTAACCTCTGCAAATCAAGCCGGTGCTGCTCATGTAAACGTAGCGTTCGGTACGGTCACAAAGAGCGTACAAGTTTACTTTTTTAAAGACAGGCCGACCAGTTTATCTCTCTCCGGAGAAACGCAGGTTTATCGAAATGGTGCCTCGAACATCCCGATAGCTGCTACTGTTTTGAATAAATCCAACGAACCTGTGGCCAACACGACAGTCAATTTCACTACATCCATTGGCAGCATTACACCGACAGCCACAACCGATGCGTCGGGTAAAGCGGTTGTATCTTTTACCGGCGATGCGGGAGATGGGGATGTTATTGCAAAGATCACAGCGACAACAGGATCAATATTTTCTACACATGATGTTAAATTACTGGGGATTTGGATGGAGGTCACGTCGACACCGGATTCTATTCCTGCGGATGGACAATCGACTGCTCAGATCACGACTCATATAAAATTGGCATCAACGAATATTGCGGTTGCCAACGCCTCAGTAAATTTTAGTACCAACCTTGGCTCAATACTAAATAATGCGGTAACAAATGCTAAAGGTCTGGCCATAAGCACATTGAGTTCTGCAACGCAAACCGGCATAGCCCATGTAACAGCGACGTTTGGCGCGATGAGTAAAAATATAGATATTTACTTTTTTGATAATATGCCGAACAGTATTAATCTTTCCGCGGAGCCCAATTTTATCTGGGTGAAAGAGACCGGAAATATTGAACAAACGATAATTACCGCAACTGTTTTGGGCGTTACCGGTCAGCCGGTGAGCCGTGATGTTAAGGTCAAATTTTATTTACGAAACGGCCCGGGGGGAGGAGAATTCATTGAACCTTCAGTGGCCGGTTCAACATCAGAGTCTCAGGCTATTAGAACGTTTAATGGTCAGGCCAGCGTTAAATTGAGAGCCGGTACCATTTCCGGAACGGTGGAGATTAAAGCAGAATTGGTGGATTATCCCCAGATTCAAGTGCGCACAACGAATATCGTCATCCGTTCCGGGCCGCCTTACATCTGGATTGATCCGAATGATAAAAATAATGTCGTGTCTCACATGACATTATCATTTGATTATAAAAATCTGGCCGGGTGGAATCATGTAAAGAAATTTAACCTCGGCATTTATTTGAGCGATAAATATAATAATCCAGTGGAACAGGGAACTGCTGTTTACCTGACAACAACAGGCGGCATTGTTACAACCGATGTTCGAACAGATGAATTGGGAGAAGGAGCCGCAATTCTGACAACGGTAAATCCGCGGCCTTACGTGAAGCCCGAAGACGAAACAGCTCTCTCACCGCTTGCCATCCCGAATCCGAACGATCCATCGCTTGTGCTCCCGATCATCATTCCGGACTTTGAAGGAGGAGAAGTATTAAACAGCGCAGGGAATTATGCTGAGAATGATGGCATCGTGGTTGTTCTGGCAACAACCCATGGCCGGGATCAGTTTGGCAACGACGCCATCGTTTATACAACCGCCACGGCAGTTTTTAGCGGCTCGATTCTCTTATTTACAGTAGCGGCGAACAAGACATCCCTGGCGATTGGGGAATCAGCGGCCATTCAGATTCGAGTTTATGATATCAATGGAAATCCGCCTGCTGCAGGCTCATCGTTAGCTGCGTCGTCTTCCGCCGGAAATCTTGCCGCTACAAATTTAATGGCAGATGCAAGCATGTACGGCTATGGATCGACAAGCTATGTCACTTCTGTGTTAAATGATCTTAGTCCCGTAGACGGTGAGCCAACGACAGCCCAGGTTACGGTGGAACTCAACAGCCCCAATGGCCGCGCGAGCGGGACAGTTTTTATTCATCTGCAAGGAGCCGCCGGAAAATGAAACGATTTGAGGAATTTTTGATTTTGTAATTTTTGCATACTCGATAAATGCCGCGGGCTGATTTGGAATGGCAACAAAGATTCAAGACCTCGACCTCTCCCGAAAAGCACTTGCTCCTATGTTTTTAGGGGGAGTGCTTTTTATTTGAACATCGATATGCAAAAAGGTCGGTAGCATAATAAAAAAAATCTATAAAATACAGAACTGGCAAGACTGAAAGGGAGCTTTATGAGCTTCGGACATACATTATTCACTATTGGCGGATTGGTTATTCTCTCCACATTTATTTTGTCTGTGAATAACTCGATAGTGCAAAACGTAACAACTATGACCCAAAGTTCCGTGATCATGGAAGCTATTGCGCTTGGTGAAAAATACATTGAAGAGGCGGAAACCTGTCGGTTCGATGAGGACCCCTCGGCAACAATTCCCAGCTCATTTGTGACATCTGCTAACCTGGGGCCGGACGGGAATGAGTCTTATCCTAATTTTGACGATGTTGATGATTTCGACGACTTTTCTGTTACAGATGCTCTTTCCGCGTCGGTGCCATTTACGATTAATATTGATGTCTCCTATGTTACGCTGAATCATCCGGATGTGCCGACCTCAAACAGAACCTATTACAAGAGAATGACCGTGTCAGTTTCCTCACCGGCATTAACTTCACTTCCGGCGAATACACTAAAGCTCAAACGGTTGTTTGCATATCATTATTTTTATACGGAATAAATCGAGGCCTGCAATGAATTCTTTTTTGGACTTGACAATTGCTTTTGTGATACTCGGCTCTCTGCTGACAATTTCTATGAATGTTGATTCTAACGTTCGCGAGCATGTTATCACGACAACGCAGGATTTAAATGTTCAGGAAAACGCACATGTCATGACCAATATTATCGAGTACGATTTCAGAAAAATTGGGCATGGGCTGATAAATCCGTTTGCAGCAATTACTGTAGCGGATTCGTCGCATATAATTTTTTCCTATGATCGTAATCCCAGCAGTGTCTATGATTCTACCAGGGTGGAATATTTGCTGACTGCGGCCACGAGCACACCAAATCCCAACGATAAAATACTTATCCGCCGGGTGAATGGAGCAGAAAATGGCGGCGGAGCTTTGGGCGTGTCGCGCTTTCGGCTGCGTTATTACAATCAATACGGAACTCTTTTGCCGACGCCTGTGGTTTCCGATTCATTGTCCAAAATACGAGAAATTGCTTTGCTTTTGGTGACCAGCAGAACCAGTGGGTTTAGAGGGAAATTCGGAGGATTGAGATATTCGACGCGGTTTACTTGCAAAAATCTATTGGTCAGATATGGAAATGCCGGTGCGTCTCAATAGAAAAAAATATTTATCACCTTTTATGATTAGAATTCCGAATCCAAAGACAGGATTATAAAATGGACAAGGTTGTTTCACTCATTTTATTCGGTCTCATAGTTTCGACAATGTCGCTCCGTCTGCAGGCCCGCAGATCAGTGGTAGATAGTGTCATCAATGTAACCGACAAATACAACGAGGAGATGGCGAGAAATGTTGCCAACGGCGGCGCAAACATTGCTCTTAACGCTTTAACCTTGGATGTAACCTCGACACAAAGTGCCGACGATGTCTCTCTTTATAATGGCCAATATTCCTATTATATTGAGAGACAAGCTCAGGATGCCACATTGGGCCCAACCCAGGTACGCGTTACATCCATTGGGACTTTTCACAACGATACGCACACCGTTGTCGTATTGCTAACCAGACCTTCATTTTCACGATACGCTTACTTTAGCAACCATGAAGGAAATATTTGGTTTTGGAGCGGAGATACGCTCCGTGGGCCGGTCCATACCAACACTTATTTTCAAATGGGCGGTACGCCGGTATTCTTCGGCAAAGTTACGAGTCATCAAATTTATAACAGCTATCATCCCTATCGGGAATATCCGTATGGTTCGACTAATCCCCGGTTTTTAGGAGGTACTGAGTGGCAAGTCCCGGCTTTGACTATGCCGAGCGAAATTCCGCCCGAACTGATTAGTGATGCGCAAAACGGCGGTATTTATATCAATAACAGATATGCATGGCTCAAATTTCAGTCCAACGGCACAGTCAAAATTGCCTCCAAAAATTCAAGCAGCAATCCTCCTTCCGGTGCTTATACAACATATAATTTGAGCAATACCAATGGTGTTATTTACGTTCACTACAACAGTAACAGACCTGTAGTAAAAGTCAAGGGGACGGTAAACGGACGCGTGACCGTTGCAACCCGTGGGTCAATAAAGGTTATTGACGATCTCGTTTATGCCGACAACCCGCAAACCAACCCCAACTCCGATGATATGATCGGGCTGGCGGCAGCCAGAAATATCATTGTCACGAACAACCAGCACGATCAGGACAGGACGATTCAGGCGACTGTTATGACCATGAACCCTTCTACCAGTTATAACAAGAATTTTTGGGTTTATCATTATAACACAGACCGTTATGGAACTTTGCACCTGTACGGCGGTCTTATTCAGCAGTCGCGCGGGGCTGTCGGACTAACCGGCTCGTCATATTCCCGAAAAGGCTATTTAAAAGATTATCGTTGGGACTCCCGGCTGCGAAATATGGTGCCGCCAAGTTTCCCAATGCTTTTTGTGCTGAGAAAGATCGCCTGGTGGGATTGAGTGAATAAGATTTTGCAAGAGATTTGAAAAGGGGACTAGCCGACATTCAGATTGCTTCGCTTCGCTCGCAACGACATTTTAGTATTTGGTGAATTACTCATGCATGAGTAATTCGTAAAAAGTCAAAAAACATGTCATCGCGAGGAGCGGAGCGAGAGTTTACCCCGAATTATCGGGGAAGCGATCTT
>JAACEJ010000606.1 GCA_011682565.1 Actinomycetota bacterium
TTATATTCTTCATCTGGGGCAGTATTTTAATAAATAGACTTTTAAGGCACAATCGGTTGCTTACCGGCATACAAGCCTTAGCTGTGGATTCCGATACGAGGGGATTGCTTTTATTAAATTCCAGGCAACAGATACGGTTGATAAATAATACTTTGCGAAATTGGATCGGTTTGGATTGGGAGCAAACTGTACGCAAGCTGAAGCTCAAGGATTTATTTTATCCGTCCGCCGATTTTATGAGCTTTATCAGCCAGGCAATGACTGCACCATATCACCGGCATCAAAAAATTATAAATATAAAAGTTTCCAACAAAGTCCGACCGTTATTGATTGTTATCGAACCGATTCGACAAGGTTTTTCCGGTAAACCATACTGGCTTATTTTGATTACAGATCAGTCTTTTAACAATCAACTCCAGCAAGCCAAAATGTGGACCCAAATGGCGCAAAAAGTCGCCCATGATATTAAAAATCCGCTTAGCGCTATTTTATTATCTTTACAGCAATTACAGTTGAAATACCAGAAAAGAATCCCGGAAGCATCCGTTGAGTTCGATCCTTATGTATCGCGAATTATGGAGCGAATTGAATCTTTGCGGCAGATGACCCGCAATTTTATGAAATTTGTAAATATTGAAAATAAAAGTCTGTCTACAGTACAGTTTAATGATTTCCTGAATGAAATTTGTGAGAATATCCGTCTCGGCCTTCCATCGGATATTGATCTGGAATTTAAACGGGGGGAAAATCCACTGACCCTGCAAGTTGATACGGATCAAATACAATCTGTGGTCGAAAACCTGGTGGCGAATGCAATTAACGCCATGCCTGAAGGCGGACGCATTACCGTTTCAACACTACTGGCACAAGGATTGCAATTGAACGGCTTGGCTGGTGAACCCCGGGATTATGTGTTATTAGAGGTACTCGATACAGGCATCGGCATTCCGGAACAGGATCGTGAGCTTTTATTCGATCCCGACTTTACTGCTTCGGAAGGTGGCCTCGGTCTTGGACTTAGCATGGTGAAAAAAATAATTGACGACCACGACGGGCATATCGATGTTACGAGTGAGCCTGGGACAGGCACCGTTTTTAGTATCTATCTCCCGATAAACTAGATGAGCCGGTTTTTCGGTAAAACTATATGAATATTCAATTTTGCAGTTTTGCAAATACTCTTTATTCCCCAATCCCCATTTTTCAAATTTAGAATCGGCAGCACCTGAAAAGGTATCAAAAAGGCAACATGATGAATCCAAAAAGTGCGAATATCCTTATTGTTGATGACGACCGGTTTATCCGTGCAAGTCTGGAGGAAATTTTAACAGATGCCGGCTACAATATCAAGCAAGCTGCGGATGGAAAAACCGCCCTCGATATTCTTGCTCAGGAATCGTTTGACTTGATGCTGTTGGATTTGGATTTGCCCAGGGTGCCGGGTATGGAAGTGTTACGCCGTTCCTTCTGCAAGCATCCCGAGCTCGGAGTGGTTATTGTAAGCGGCAAAGGCACAGTTCAAAATGCGGTGGAAGCAACGAAACTAGGAGCTTTTGATTTTATTGAAAAACCTCTGGAAGTGCAGCGGACGTTGCTGACAGTTCGAAACGCAGTCGAGAAAACGCAGTTGCTGCATCAGCGAAATCGTCTGGTTGAGGAAGTAAGGGTGCGTTATAAAATGGTTGGTTCCAGTCCGCAAATGCAGCAAATCTATCGAATGATAGACAAGGCAGCGACGACGCAAAGTAAGGTCTTAATTACCGGTGAAAATGGAACCGGTAAGGAACTGATTGCTCGCGCAATTCATCATAACAGTGAACGTGCTGGTGGTCCTTTTGTCCCGGTAAACTGCGCCGCAATAGCTGAAAATCTAATCGAAAGCGAACTTTTTGGGCATACAAAAGGTGCGTTTACCGGTGCCCATACTGCCCATCGTGGTAAATTTGAACAGGCTCATACCGGTACTTTGTTTTTGGATGAAGTGGCTGATATGAGTCTGATGATGCAGGCCAAAGTTCTTCGAGTGCTGGAGGACGGTATTGTGAATCGTGTGGGCGGCGAAAAAGAGACACCCGTCGATGTGAGAATTTTGAGTGCGACAAACAAGGATATCGACCGGGAACTTCTGGAAGGGAACCTGCGGGAAGATTTATATTACCGCTTAAATGTGATTACCATACGCGTACCGCCCCTGCGTGATCGTAAGGAAGACATTTATGATCTGGTACATTATTTCCTCGATCATTTTTGCAACGAGGAAGACGCATCACCGAAGACACTGGCCGCGGGCGCTATGGCCATCTTTCTCGAAGAAAAATGGCCGGGGAATGTCCGTCAATTAAAGAATGCTGTGGAACGGTTGGTGGTTTTAAGCGATAATAATGAAATCTCCGCCCAAGCTGCTGCCGACGCTGTGCAAAAAACCAAAACCCGACAACCCAAAGCCCGATACACGACCCTCCGACAAGCCCGCCAACAATTTGAAAAAGAATTTATCCTCAACACGCTCATATCCCATGAATGGAAAATACTCGAAACAGCGCATACACTGGGTATTGAACGCAGTCATTTATGGAAAAAAATGAAAAGGTATGGGATTGGGAAAAAGTAGCAAGTCCTCGGACCTCACGTTTGAAATATTAACCGAAGCAATATTCTGAAAATTGAACCCCATCTTTTTAATCCAGCTATCTTGTTTGCTATCACTTTCTCCTTTCAGAAAAATACCAAATGTTTAAAAAATGCAACATAGACCCAATGTTCAAGTTGAGTATTGGAAACATAAATAGCGGTTATTTGTAATCAAAAAATAATTTATTGAACCATACGATGGAGTTAACTTCTTAATATAACTTAGCATAGCAAATATGGGTTATTTTATTTCTTTTGTGGTATATTTTTTGACATAATAAACAATGAAGATTAAATAATAGCATAAATTTATTTACCACAATTATGTATGGGAGGCTCCAATGAAAAAAGCAGTCAAGTTAGTACAAATCTTTGCGCTTTGTTTCTTCACTATTTTTATCACTAATAATTTTGCTCAGCAACGCACCTTTCAGAAAGCAGCCTTTGAGTTACCTTATCCCCTGTCGGACTTGGCCAAACTTACAGCCTATGATAG
>JAACEJ010000078.1 GCA_011682565.1 Actinomycetota bacterium
ACAATCCGGCGGCGTTGGGGCTTTATCGGTTTCCAAGGAAAAGCAAAATAACTGTGTTCCTGAATCCACTCGGACTTGCCGCTATTTATCAGGATCGGGAGCACTTGTTTAAAGAAAGGGAAATGGAAAACAAAGATTGGGCGAGTTTGGCAGGTGCTTTCATTAAAACGATTGCGTTTACCGGGCCTTCCTTTGCTGCGGTTTTGAATTTTGCCGAACAATTGCCTCAGTTCCAGCCTTCTCAGGAACATAGTTTTCTTTCTTCAGATAATTTGCTCGATTCAAATTTTAATTCTCTTTCTTTGCGATTGCATTTGGCCAAGCAAATATCGATTGGCGCTTCCGGTTTTCTGTATAATGTGAAAAATTTTAGAAATACTTTAAAAGAATTCGGTTCATCTTATGGAATTCTCATTCGGCCGGCAGCGAATTTTTCTGTGGGCGTTGCCTATTTTGATTATCCGAAACAAATTGCTCCGCTTATGTTGGCAAAAAACAGAACCGTGGACGAAACGATAAATATCGGCCTTACGTACAAACCTGCACCCTTTATCATGTTCGCTGCCGACATTCGCAACGTCTCCGAAGATCAAAGTCCCATCACCCGCGAAATGCATTTTGGCATAGAGTTCGTTCCTTCTTCTCTTATTGCGTTTCGCAGCGGGTATTACCAACGCAAGGATGACCACAGGCAAATCTACTCTTTCGGTGTCGGACTTTTGAATAACAATGTTTTCCATTCATCGGGGAATGATTTTGTCTTAAATTACGGTCTTGAAATGGAAAAGGGTATGGGTTCCATCGAGTATCGCCATTTCATGACTTTGCTGATCAGGTTGTAGGAGCTTGTCAGACTCATCATCGTTAAATGCGTGATTAATTTTTGTGAAAAAGAATTTGTTTACATATTTTCTTTTCATATTTTTGTTAATAAATTCGTACATTGTTGTTGCGCAGAATTTGATAACAAATATTGATTTCTTTGGCGAATTATATTTTCAACTGTTCCAAGGGGTGTTTCACGGGGAAGAAATTCCTGATTCTTCAATACTTGTCATTCAGGAATCGGAAAGCAGCGCCGCGAATTGGTTGATTGAAAATGAAATCTTCAAGTGGGCAAAAGGTGCCGGTTTCGCAAATTGTGTTATGCAGGGGAGCGCAGGGGATGACGAAGGAGTTTCGGGCTTTTTATTGCAATACAAAAATTTAAGGTCATTGGTTGAATACAGTGATGATCCGGGTTCCGGCAAAATCGGTCGCACCGTAAATGCAGAACTCTATTTAAAATTGCTTTCTCCTTCGCGCCGGGTTTTGTTTTCCGGAATTCAAAAGAAAACACTGTGTGATGAAATTCGCAAAAAAGATGTGCAGCGTGTGGAGAATGAAAAATATCCTTTTACCATGGGAATAAGGAACCGGGCGTTTCTTTCAAAGATTCTGGAGCCGACCATTGTGTCGATAGTTACCGGGGGCATAATTTATTTGTTTTATAGTTATCGAAGTCAATAATATTACAGGTATCGTTAAATGCATTGGAAAAGAAGCAAAAGAAGTATAGAAATTGCATTTTTATTTTTGGTTATGGCCGTTCTTACTCTTTCATGCAACAAAAAGACTATCAGGCCCGATCTGCCCGCAGATGAGCGTTTTGCCATCGCACAAAAAATGTTTGATAAACATAAATATTTTGATGCGAAAGATCAATTTCGTATTATCACTTTGAGTAACAGCGGCAGCGCCATTGCGGACAAAGCGCAATATTATCTGGCCGAATGTCATTTTAATCTTAAGGAATATATTCTTTCTGCTAACGAATACGAACGGCTGATCAAAATATATCCAAATTCAGAATACATCGATGATGCAAAATATAAACTTGGCCTCAGCTATTTTCAGCTTTCCCCAAAATATTCTCTTGATCAGGAATATACAAACAAAGCGATTAAAGAATTTCAGGAATTCCTGGAAGATTATCCTGCCAGTCCGCTATTTCCGGTTGTAGAAAAGAAACTTTTGGAGGCGAGGGACAAGCTTGCCAGGAAACTCTATGAAGCAGCGGAGCAGTATCGAAAGCTTGGTTTGTATCGTTCCGGAGTGATTTATTACACCCTTGTTTTGGAAAAGTATTATAATTCAAGTTATGCACCCCAATCCCAGTACTGGCTGGGGGAATGCTACAGGCACCTCAATCAATTTGACAAAGCTTTGGATTCTTATAAAACGTTTCTGAAGAAATATCCGCAACATTCATTTGCCAAAAAAGCAGAATCAAGAATTAAAGATATGACTTTGCGGGTTAAGCAAAAGGGTTGATTTTTATTTCCTCCTTTGATAGATGCGAGACTTTTCGAACAGTTATGGCTATCGGGGCAGCAAATATTAACCGGAATGAATATGTCCATACGAATCGGATTATATGGCGGAACATTTGATCCGATCCATATTGCGCATTTGTTTGTTGCAGAAAAGGCACGCGAAGAGATGTTTCTGGATCGTGTCATTTTTATGCCTTCTGCAAATCCACCTCATAAGCTAAAATGCGTTATTACGCCAACGGAACACCGCTTTGAAATGGTGCAACTGGCTATAGCCGATAATCCTGCTTTTCAAGTCTCACGTCTGGAAATTGACCGCGGGGGCAAATCTTTTACCGTCGATACACTGCAACAACTGTCTGAGATATATCATTTGACAAAAGACAACTTGTTTATGATTGTCGGCGCAGACAGCTTGCTGGATTTGAAAAATTGGCGGTTGCCGGATAAAATTATGCAGCTTTGTACGTTGGTTGTTGCCGGCCGTCCAAATTATTTCCATTCCAATATCCCTGATATTATCAATAATATTGTCTATTTGCAGACGCCAATGCTTGAAATTTCTTCTTCCCGGCTTCGGGAATGGAAGCGCGATGGAAAAAGCATCAGGTACCTGGTTCCCGCAAAAGTTGAGGAATATATAAAGCAACATCATCTTTATATAGACGTTTGAAAAGCCAGAAACAACTTGATTTAATTCATCGAATACGCTACTTTTCCACCTTAAAAAATGTCAATGATAGAAACTTGTATTCATCAGTTGTGAATTTGCTTTTGCAAAATGAAAAATATTCGCATTGCCCAAATCTGTTCTTCGCGTTCCTGGGGGGGGATGGAAATGCACGTTGGAATACTATCGGAGCAACTCACGAAAAGGGGACACTCGGTGATCGCCCTTTGTCCCCGGAAAAGCAAAATAGAACAGGATTTGATAAAGAGAAAAATTCCCGTTTATCCCTTTCAACCGGCCGACTATTTTTCACCGCGTACATTAGTGAAAATCTGCAATTTGTTGCGTTCAAAGAAAATCGAATTGCTGCATGTTCATTATTCAAAAGATTTGTGGACAACAATTGCCGCTGCCAGGCTGGTCGGCAAACTGCCAACGGTTTTTATCAAACATATCGGCACACAAAAACCAAAGCGCGATATTTTACACAAATGGATTTATAAAAACGTATGCCATACAATTGCCATCTCTCAAGTTATTGAAAGAAACCTGCTGAATACACATCCGATTAAAAAGAATGCCGTCAGCGTTGTTCATCATGGTCTTGATCTCGATCTCTTTTCCCGGGACCCGGAGACGAGGAGTCGTGTGCGGGAAGAATTGGGTGTGGCCGCAGACCAGGTGTTGGTCGGCACCATAGGCAGACTGCAAGAGGGAAAGGGCCATCTGGAGTTTCTGGAAATGGCAAAAAATATTTCCCAACAATTTCCAAAAGCAAGATTTATTATCATTGGCGATCCGACACGCGGTGAGGAACTGCGCGCCCGAAGAATTTATGAAAAAATGGATCAATTGGATTTAACAGAAAAGGTGATTTTGTCCGGCTTTAGGGACGATGTGCCCGATGTGCTTTCTGCAATGGATATTTTTGCCTTTCCTTCCCATGCCGAAGCCTTTGGCCTTGTCGTCATTGAGGCCATGGCCGCGTCACTACCTGTTGTTTCAAGCCGCTGTGACGGTATTCTGGACATTGTTAAGGATGGGCAAACGGGGATTTTAGTGAATCCAAAAAATGTGGGGGAATTGACCGGCGCGGTTCGAAAATTAATTGTGGATGCAGAATTAAGAACCACTTTTGGGAAACGCGGGAGAAAAAGAGTTGAACAAAATTTTACAATGAGTCGAATGATTGACCAAGTTGAAGAAATTTATAAAAAGTGTCTTCCCGTGGCAGCATAAGCGGGCAAAATAAAGCACGATAAAATATTATCCGGGGGAAAATGAAAACAAACCAGAGGAATCCGGAATGGCTGAAGAAAGAATTGTAAGATTGATGAAGCGCGTTCCTTTGTTTGCCAAGATGAACGATGATGAAGTCGCTCAGGTTGTAAACCAGTGTGTGCGACGGGAATGTGCCAAAGACCAGGTGATTTTGGTTGAAGAGGAAGTGGGACAAACTCTTTTCATCATCCTTAGGGGGACGGTTAAAATAACGCGTACGAGCGAAGAGGGAAGGGAAGTAATTCTTACCATGCTGAAATCCGGGGATTTTTTCGGTGAACTTTCTTTGCTCGATGGTAAAGGACGATCCGCAACGGTTATCGCCATGGAAACTTCTGAGCTTCTTACATTGCGGCGCAGTGAATTTCTGATGATTCTCGAAAAGTACCCGCAGATCGCTATCGAGTTGCTCAAAGTGCTGGGTAACCGCATTCGAAAATGCGATCTGCAAATTGAAAATATTACCCTCCACGATTCTGTCGGTCGTGTAGGCGCAACACTGATTCATGTTGCCGAGCAGACCGGCTATCCTCGCGGAGATTCGATGATCATCCCCAAGCTGCCGGTGCAGCAGGATTTGGCAAACATGGCCGGGACTGCGCGTGAAACAATTTCTCGGGTTATGACAGTGTTTGAACATCGCGGATTTTTGAACAAAGAAGGTCACCGTGTCGTTATTAACGAGTTTCAAAAATTTAAAAGAGACTATTGGAAGTAAATGTCTGCGGACAGAATTCAGTTTTTACGAGAAAAGTTACAAATAAAAAATGCACACTCGATTGCCGACGGTTATTACGAATTGTTAAAGATGGCGGAAATCGGATAACGGGAACCGGAGCCCAGATGGCAGATACTGGCATCCGCTATCTGCCATCCGGAATCCGACATCTGTTATTCGATATCCAGCCTTTCGTTAGACAATTTTAGTCCATCGTAAAACATAAAAAAGTTATAGCATCCGAGATGCAAAAAAAGAGGTGAAATGCACGATCATTTAAAAGTGTTTTTTGGTAACAGTAATCCCGAATTTGCCAGGGAAATATGCTCGTACCTGGGTATTGAACACGGCAAAGTAAAAATACATCACTTTAGCAATGAAAACATCAAGGTCAAGATTGAAGAAAATGTTCGCAACGATGACATTTTTGTCGTGCAGACAGCTTCACCACCTGTAAATGAGCATCTGATGGAATTGTTGATTTTAATCGATGCGTTGCGATATGCATCCGCAGGACGCATAACCGCAGTTCTTCCCTATTACTTTTATGCACGATCGGATAAAAAGGATGAACCGAGAATTTCGATTACCGCACGGCTTGTTTCGGATTTGTTGCAAACAGCCGGCGCCGACCGTATTTTAACCATGGAACTGCACTCACCGCAAATTATGGGCTTTTCCCGAATTCCCGTGGATCAATTGTTGGCAACGGAAAACTTGTTGAATCATTATAAATCCAAGGACCTTTCCAACGCCGTTGTCGCTGCACCGGATGTTGGCAGCGCCAAGGGATCGAAAATATTTGCTAAACATCTAGATCTGCCCCTGGTTATTTTGGATAAGGAACGCCTTGGTGATAAGGAAACGGTAGTTATTAATAATATTATCGGTGATGCCAGTGGAAAAGATGTTCTGCTTGTGGATGACGAGATTCTTTCAGGTGGTTCTATCCTGGAGGCAGCCAAATTCCTTAAGGAGCATGGCGCGAATCGAATTTTCGCTTGTTGCACCCATGGGTTTTTCAGTAAAAATGCCATGGAGGAATTTGAAAAATCCGACATCGAGGAACTCGTAACCACAAATACGTTGCCGGCCAATCGTCTGAAAGCTTGCCACAAAATCAAGGTGCTTTCTGTTGCCCGGCTTTTTGCTGATGCGATCAAGGCCATTTATTACGGTGATTCCATGGGAGCGCTTTTCAAGGCAATAGATGAAAATTGAAACTGATATTTTGGGAACAATCGTGAATTTGCAGTGCTTTGGAGCTTGACAATTTTTTGTATCTTTTGTATATTGATTTCAACAAAACAGATAGTTCGGCAGATCACAAAAAAACTTTACTGGTAACTTAACGGAGGTCGTATGGCAGTGTTAGAGGATTTAGCGTCTTGTATTATTTCCGGGAATGCCCCGAAATCGGAAGAATTGACACGACAGGCATTGGATGAAGGCATAGCTCCTGCAGGTGTGTTGAACAACGGCTTAATCGCCGGAATGAATGTAGTTGGAGTTAAGTTCAAAGGCAATGAATTTTATGTTCCCGAAGTCTTGATCGCAGCAAGAGCTATGAAAGCGGGATTGAAAATTTTGCGACCAAAATTAGCTGAAGCAGGCGTTGAACCCATTGGAAAATTCGTCATTGGTACGATCCAGGGCGACCTCCACGATATTGGCAAGAACCTTGTCTCAATGATGCTGGAAGGAGCCGGGTTTGAAGTCATCGACCTCGGTGTGGATGTTTCCCCGGAGAAATTTGCTGATGCAATCCGTGAAAACAATGCAACGATCATCGGTCTTTCAGCGCTTCTTACCACAACTATGGTGAATATGCGTTCCGTGATTGAGAATCTTGAAAAAATCGGGGCTCGTGACACTGTAAAAATCGTTGTCGGTGGCGCGCCGCTCACCCAGAACTTTGCTGATGAAATTGGTGCGGACGGCTATGCAGCCGATGCTGCTTCTGCCGTTGAACTGGTCAAAAGCATGGTCAATTAATTGGCAATATGCCGGTCGTGAAGGATGGAAGAATCTTAAAAAGGGTGGCCATTTGTGGATACTTTTGATCTGTTTGTTCCGGGGAGGCTTTGTCTTTTTGGTGAACATTCTGATTGGGCCGGCGGCTACCGGCGCATAGACTCGAATATTCCCAAAGGATATTGTCTTCTTGTCGGTACGAATCAGGGAATATATGCGAAAGTAAAGCGCCACCCTTCAAAGCTGGTAATTACCACCACATTGCCTGACGGTAAAGTGTTGGGTCCTCATGAAATTGAGATGAAAGAGAGCACCCTGCTCAAAGTTGCTCAGGAAGGCGGTTTTTATAGCTATACGGCCGGTGTTGCCTATCACATGTTATGCCATTATAATGTAAAGGGCATAGAAATTAGCAGCTATAAAATGAACTTGCCCATTCGCAAGGGTCTTTCTTCTTCTGCTGCCAATAATGTTCTGGTTGCCCGGGCTTTTAATTACTTGTATGATCTCAAGCTCACAAAACGCGGTGAAATGGAAATCGCCTACCAAGGCGAAATTTTGACACCTTCGCGCTGCGGGAGGATGGATCAGGCATGCGCTTACGGCAGCACTCCGGTTTTTTTAACATTCGATGGCGAGCGCATGGATGTTGAAGAAATATCTCTTGCGAAAAACATTTACATGGTTGTAGCAGATTTGAATGCCGGGAAAAACACGCAAAAGATTCTGGCTGATTTGAATGCATGTTATCCCAACAGCGGCGGTAAAGTAGGGCAGGACGTTCGCTATTATTTGGGTCCGGTCAATAAAGATATTCTTTTCAGGGCGCGTGAAGCCTTTTCACAAGGTGATGTTTCACAAATAGGTCCCCTGATGATTGAGGCGCAGAGGTTTTTCGATTTATTTATGGCGCCTGCATGTCCTGAGGAACTGCTTTCTCCAAAACTACACTTTGTGTTAAGCAACCCCCAATTTGTTGATTTAACGCTGGGTGGCAAAGGTGTTGGTTCCCAGGGAGACGGCAGTGTGCAGTTTGTTGCGCGCGGCGAAAAAGAACAAACAAAGTTGATCAAACTTTTGAAGGAAATGGATATCGATGCCTATCCGCTGACGATTGCTCCGCAAAGCGGGCAAAAATCTACGGTCGGCAGATAATCGTTTTTGCAACGGAGGGCTTGACTGAAAAAACTGAATAACGTCGATGTGAATTTTCGCAAGTTTAAGGTGATATTCTTCGATCTGGGCGGCGTTCTTGTTAAGGTGGACGTTAAAAAATTCTACCGAAATGTTGCACTTTATACAGGACAAAGTGTCGAGCACGTTGTACAGACAGCAAAGGATTTTTTCCCGGATGCTGAAAAATTTGAGCGTGGTCTCATTACTTCCAACGAATTTTATGATCTGGTTTTTAGAGAACACTATTTCAAAATAAATTATGATCAATTTCGCCGGGCTTATGTGGATATTTTCAACCTTAAAAAAGATGTTTTTGAAATAGCGCAGACTTTGAAGCGAAACTACCGGATTTCTATCATCAGCAACACGGATGTGCTTCACTATAACTACATCGAGCAAAACTTTGCTGTTTTACAGATATTCGATCATCCAACGACTTCATTCGAAACACATTCTTTGAAACCTGAGAAAAAGATTTATAATCATGCTCTGAAAAAGTTTAATCTTCCGCCGGGCGCGTGCATCTTTATCGATGATAAAGAAGAGAATGTAGCGGGAGCGCAATCTTTGGGTATGGCGGGGATTCATTTTCTTGGAGCAGAAGATTTGAAACAGAAATTATCAACAATGAACGTAATTTAAAAATTGAAAGGAAGGCTTGTATGGCTCGGTTGGCGGTTAAAGGCGGTAAACCTGTACGCACAGAACATTTTCCGGTATGGCCGGTATGGGGTGATGAAGAAATACAGAATTTAACGAATGTGGTGAAAAGCGGCAAATGGGGCTGTTTGAGCGGTACGCGCACCGCAGAATTTGAACAGCAATTTGCGACTTACCAACACGCCCGGCATGGAATCTGTGTGAACAGCGGAACTACTGCCCTGAGACTGGCACTGACAGCAGCAGATGTCTCTGCAGGTGACGAGGTTATTGTGCCCGCCTATACTTTTATCGCCACTGCATCCGCAGTCATCGATATGGGGGGCATTCCTGTTTTTGTGGATATCGATCCGGAGACGTACAATATGGATGTGAAAGCAGCGGAGCAAGCCATTACCGAGCGCACCCGGGCGATCATGCCGGTGCATTTTGCCGGACGTCCGATCGACATGGATGCGGTGCTGGCATTAGCCAAAAAGCATGACCTTAAAATCGTCGAAGATGCTGCACAGGCCTGGGGTGCGGAATGGAAAGGCAATCGCCTCGGGGCAATGGGCGATGTCGGATGTTTTAGCTTTCAAGCCTCAAAAAATATCAATGCCGGTGAGGGTGGGATTATTATAACAAATGATGATGTGGTGGCAAAGATGGCGCGTTCGCATAATAACTGCGGCCGCAGTGAGGATGGACTCTGGTATGAACATTTTTATTTTGGCGGAAACACGCGCATGACCGAATTCCAGGCCGCTGTTTTGCAGGCGCAATTTGCACGCTATGACGGGCAAAAAGAAATCCGCCAGGGAAATTTGGCCTACCTCAATGAAAAGCTTGGCGAAATCGAAGGAATAGAACCTCTTGCCGATGATGAGAACATTACCAGCCATGCTTCTCATTTATATATTTTCAAATATATAAAAAAATCTTTTGCCAACAAACCGAAAGAAAACTTTATCGAAGCGATGCAGCAGGAAGGAATTCCAACAAGCACGGGTTATTCCCTTCCACTATACAAACAACCGGTTTTTCTTAACAAGGCCTTTGGCCCGCGCGGAAAAACCGTTGATTT
>JAACEJ010000607.1 GCA_011682565.1 Actinomycetota bacterium
TCCCAGTCGCCCAATGTGGCCAGCGCAGAGATGGTCAAATCATCATCAGGATAAGATGCGATCAACTCGCGATAGTATTTCTCACCGTCTTTCCTGTCATTCAGATAATACCAGTAAATGCTGCCCAGGTCAAACAACGCATATTTTGTAAATTCGTTTTCGGAATAATTTGATAAAATATCCTGCGACTTTTCAATGGCGGACTTGTAATCACCCTGCTTGATCGATTCACCGGCAGAAAGTTGTTGCGACATGGCTGCAATTTCTTTTCCGCGATAGGTGTCGGAAACATTATCCAGCAACGATTCAACAGCAGCATCATTTTTGAGATGCTTGTGACATTTGTAAAGAAAAGCCAGCGCACGCCGGCCGGAAAAGTGATCCGGATATTTATTCACAATTATCTTGAACAACAAAGCCGCTTGCTGATAATATTCTTTGCTGTAAACTTTATAGGCATAATCCACTTCACTGATACCCAATGTGTCGTTTGAGGCTGCTTCTTGCATGACAGCCGGTTTTGAAGCATTATGTCGAGATACCGCTTTTTGAAGCCTGCAATTTGGATCATAAGTTAAATAATCTTGCCAATCAATATTACCATTTAGAACAGGATCGGGATCCGAATCGCCCCACCAATTGTAACGGGCATAGATTGTGCCCGAATAGCCTGAACTAACTTCATACGGATCATTGTAATAGATGCTATTATGACCTTGATCCGAATATCGACCCAGATCAAATACAGAAGACCCATCGCCGCAAATACCGCCTAAACCCCAACCATTGTCACGAATTACATTGCATGAAAATATCAAGGGATCAGAATAGTTAAGGCAGCGAATACCGCAATTCGAATTAAAAGTGATTTCATTAGAATTGACCAGTGTAGAACCATCGGAATAGTTCTCGAACAATAGACCGGTTTGATTATTCTGTATTGTGTTATCATTAAGATCAACGTTTGTATGAATCATCCGAATGCCATATTGCGCATTTTTAATGGTACAACCTTTAATTTTGCTGTCGGCATCTCCATAATAAAATTCAATTCCGTACCAACTACCACTTTGGGCTTCAAATGTTATTTGATTGCTGGATGTGCCCGTGGCTGTAAGAGTGCCGTTCACCGTGATCTTTTTGCCGCTCGCAATATTTAATGTTTTGCCTGGTTCTATTTAAAAAGTACATTCAGATGGAACCGCCAAATTATCACTGATGGCAAAGCTGCTTGTGTTTGCTGAGAAAACCATCGAGTGTGCGAATGTGCCCGATAGATTTGACACGGTATGTTGGTAAACTCTTCCGGCTAAATCACCATCTGATTGGTTTCTTAACGGGACACTGCCCTTACTGTAGGCTGGGTACATAATAGAATTGCTGTTAGTCACGTGCTGCAGGCCAATCCCATGTCCCAATTCATGGGCCAGGATCTCTACAAAATCGATTTGACTACTGGTACGAGAGGCGGGCGGTGTCTGATTGAAATACCAGGCAGATGTGCCGATATTGTAATTGAACCATACATCTACTCCTTGATTACTGTTCGGCCCATAAAAAGTGCTGTTATCCAAATCATTCGGGTAGGTATGGGTTTCAGCTAACTGATTAGTATTGTACGGATCGTGCCATAAAATAACACTGAAATCGTCGTCAACACCTTCTTCCTCGGTTGCGAAGGGGGAATCATTTTGAATGGTCAAAAAAGAATAAGTATCCGCCCACAGTCCGTATGCGGTTGATGCAAGGGAGGCTATTGTTGATGAAGACGGCGCATTATTCGGTGCATCGGTTGAGTTATAATGCATTGTTACGGGTAAATAATCAGTGTCCCATGTAAAATTCCATGTAATAAACTCGCCCCCCCAAGTGCGATCCGGCGGACATGATCTGGCTTTGTTTTCCTATCTTTTGAAGGCTTTGACGGACATCGAAGCCTGTTTGACGCGGCAGCTCGCTGGGAAATTGATTTCGCTGGCCGTCACGAATTTCTCGTATGAGTCGCTTGAATTCATCTATCCTAATTTCTGTCCCCTTAATTACATTTTGCTCGATAACGAATTTACCGTTGTAAAGCCCCATTGTGCTATAACCCTTTGAGGCAGGAAATAGGCAAATGATGAAATGTTCACCGACGATGTAGGAAGGATCCCATTCTGTCTGTAAGAATTGCAGGGCAGGCGTGACATGCCCTCTTCGAATGAGAATCTGCGACGGGCAATCGCCGACAATTCTATCCATAACCGTCAGTTTAATAAAGGCTTCGCCTGTTGATAGGTTGGAGACTGGTTTGAAGGTGATGCCTTTGACCATCACTTCAACAATGAGTGGAGATTGCTTGACAACATCCTCAGGTTTCTGTATGAGAATAGAAGTAGCCATTACAGCAGATGCAGTTATTCCCGCAATTAGAACTGCAATCATAAGACAAAAGCGTTTCATAAGAGACCTCCTTTTGATTTTTGTTACATTTTCATTTACAAGGATCGTCTTGCGGCATTGGCACAAAATAGCCTGTCGACATGCCGATAACCAAGCTATCCTTGTAACCGATTTCAAGCTTTCTTCCATTTAAGCAATACTTGTCTGTTATGATACCCTGAGATAAAAAAGTCTCGGAAGGAAAGCCGTATGCTTGACGTACTTGCCCAAGCGCTGAACCTATGCCTATTCCCTCCTTTGTTTTTCCTTTGTACGCTTCGCCAATCCCAATCCAATCAACAGGACCGTAGCTATTTCCATGGTCAATAAAATAAAATTGAAGTTTTACATGCGGTTCATGGCGCGCACCTTCAGCGTAAGAGTACAATCGCCAACCTCGATAGAGACCATCAGCCCAACCAACACTTGTAGGTTTTCCGAGTTTCACCTCAACTGTTTTCCTTGAATCGCCAAGCTTTATGCCTTCGACACTTATACCTGGAACTATAATGCCGGGTCCACCCATTTCTGTCGGTTCAATTATATTTTTTTT
This sequence comes from Actinomycetota bacterium, assembly GCA_011682565.1. GTDB lineage: Bacteria > Zhuqueibacterota > Zhuqueibacteria > Residuimicrobiales > Krinioviventaceae > Hydrothermomicrobium. The sequence goes on from JAACEJ010000607.1 coordinate 2,975, forward strand.
GCAAAAATTGAACAATGAGAGAGACACACAACAAAGATAAAAAACTATTTTAGAACTCCGCAATTTTATCACTTCCTTTTAAGTCTTTTACAACTGTAGTTTTACCATTTTTAAACAAGGACTTGACAAAAACAAAAATGGCTCTTAACTCT
>JAACEJ010000608.1 GCA_011682565.1 Actinomycetota bacterium
GATACTCCCCCACAAACCCCCGCGGCCGGTACATCATAAACAGCACCAGCAGGGCGCCGTAAAATATCTGCCGCAGGTTGGCGGCCACGGCGTTGGGCAGGCCGATGAAACGCAGCAGTTCCGGCAGGATGACGAGAATAACCGCTCCCAGCACCGATCCCCGCAGACTGGCCATGCCGCCGATGATGACGATGGAAATCATGAAAATGGATTCGTTGATGGTAAAGCTGGTGGGGTCGATGTAGGAAATGTAATGGGCATATAACGCCCCGGCGATTGAGGCCATGGAACCGCCGATGATGAAAACGAGCATCTTGTATTTGGTAATGTTTTTGCCCGCGGCCTTGGTGAAAATCTCATCCTCCCGAATGCTTTTGAGCACCAGCCCGAAGGGCGAATTGACCAGCCGCTGCGTGAGCCAGTAGACAAGGACGGCGAAAAAGCCGGACAACAGAAAATAGGCCCAATGGGAAGAAATTTCCCAGCCGAAAATGGACGGCGACGGAATGCCGGGAATGCCCAGCGGCCCTTTGGTGAATCCCACCCAGTTGTTGAAAATGCTGAACACGATCATTTGAAAGCCAAAAGTGGCGATGGCGAAATAGTCGTCGTATATCCGCAGCGACGGATACGCGATGATAATGCCCAGAATGATGGAAAAAAGAATGCCGACCCAGATGTTGACCCAAAAGCCGGTTTGGAAATACAGCCACATAAGCGCTGTGGCATAGGCGCCGATGCCGAAAAAAGCCGCGTGGGCCAGGGACAGCAAGCCGGTATAGCCGGAAATAAGGTTGAGCGAAATCGCAACGATGATATAGATGTTGATGAGGATGAGGATGTGCAGGAAATAGTCCATAAGCTATATTTCCGCTTTTTTGAGTGGTTTTCCAAAAAAACCCTGGGGACGGAAAAGCAGAAAGATGAGCATGATGGCAAAGGCAATGGCATCCTGCCACTGGGATGGTAAATACCAGGCGGCAAAGTTTTGCGCAAATCCCAACACCAAAGCGCCCAGTACAATGCCGGGAATGCTGCCCACGCCGCCGATAATCATGACGATCACGCCCATCATTAACGGCCGGAATCCCATAGTCGGCGTCATATCCGTATCCAGCGCTGAAAGGATTCCGGCGATTGCCGCTAAAGCCGAGCCGTAGGCAAAAACAAGGTTGTATATTTTTTCTTTATTGATGCCATAAACTTCGGAAAGATTGGGGTTGTTGGCCACAGCCCGGGAAGCTTTACCTGCTTTTGTGCAGCGAAGAAGCAGCCATGTTAAAATGGTTAGCAATATGCCTGAGACAATGATAACTATTTGGATGGGGGTGATTCGTGCGCCAAAAAATTCTAGCCCTTCTTTTACCACCCCCGAACGCACGGATTTGGTATCATCACCGAAGAAAAGAGAAACCGTATTTTGCAGGACGATGTAGACGCCTAAGGAAGAAATGAGCAAGATTAATGATGTACCGCCGATTTTGCGGATTGACTTGTAAATGTATTTATTATTTAAAATACCTAACCCGGACAAGCCGGAACCAAAAAGTTTTCATTTTTAAAAAATATTTATATCTTTCTCTTCGAGTTGAACAGACTTGGGAGAAACGATGAAATTATTAATAGACCAACATAAAGATCAAATATCAGGAGTACTTTCCTGTTTTGATCGTGTAGTTATCACTGGAACACTGCCGACAATTTGTTATGTCCGCGGCATGACGTCATGGCTTTATAGCCATGGTATTCGCATTTTTGATTATTTGCCGTTTGCCGTTACACTTCGTAAAAAGGTACGTGAGAACGCGGAAAAAATTGCAAAAGAAAACGGCATTCAAATTGAGTACATCGCAAAAAAGAGCATCCGAAAAGAAAGCGTGATTAAAAAAGTTTTAAAAGAACGTGGAGATCGTCCGGGCCTGGTCCATATTTTATCAGCCATGGAGACCTGCTCCGGCTATTATCCATGGCATGACCAACAGACCCATGCAACATTTTTAAAGCCAAAGACGTCAAGGTGCCTTCATTACTATTTTTACTTTATCGACGAAACGCTGGGACTTTGTTATCTTCGTGTGCCGACCTGGTGTCCGTTCCGGCTTCAGTTTTATTTTAACGGCCACAACTGGCTTGCCTCAAAACTTGCAGAAAAGGGTTTGCGTTTTTCACTTATTGACAACGCTTTTGATTCTATCGAAGATTTTAAGGAAGCCCAAAAACTTTCAGACCAACTTGATGTCAGCATTCTTCATAAGATTCTTGATAACTATAGCCATCTTTTCTGCCCGGTGATGGATGAACTTGAGCAAGAATATCACTGGAGTTTGATGCAGGTTGAATACTCGACGGATATAATTTTCCAGGAGCAAAAAATGCTCAAGTCACTTTATGATGATTTGATTGAAACAGCTATTCATACTGTGAAGCCTGACAACATTGCCACATTTCTCGGGCAGAAATTACATGGAAATTATAAGCAAGAAATGGGCAATCGCTATAATGTCCGTCTTGAAGGCAGCCGCATCAAACACAGCATGGGTAAAGTGTCCCTAAAAATGTATGATAAATTTCACAAGATTCTTAGAATCGAAACTACAGCAAATAACGTTTCCTTTTTTAAGCACTACCGTACGGTAGAACATCGGGACGGGACAACATCCCAAAAGTATGCTCCCATGAAAAAGAATATTTACAGTCTTTCGCCGTTATTGAAAAACATGAAGGCGAGCAACCGACGTTATTTGGAATTTATTTCCTCTTTTAAAATTAATGCCGACGGACGGAAAAGGCTGCGGCATTTGAGCCGATCGGTTAAAGAAAAAGGGCGTAATTTTCGAGGCTTTAATTTCTTTGATAAAGACGACCTCAAGCTCTTACTGATCATTGCCAGGGGCGAATTTGTAATCGGCGGTTTTAGAAATAAAGATCTGAAACGCTTTTTTGCTGATAAAAGTTCAGCACAAATCTCGCGTATGCTGAAAAGACTACGACTACACGGTCTTATTAGAAAAGTCGGACGCTGTTATAAATATTATTTTTCTCCTTTGGGAAAACAAGCTGTCTGTGCGGCTTTAGTTATCAAAGAACAATTATTAATCCCTGCTTTACAAACTGTTTGATATTTTT
>JAACEJ010000609.1 GCA_011682565.1 Actinomycetota bacterium
TGGATGGTAATTTCCGGCAACGAACTTTTCATCGGCCAACTGGAAAAACAGCAGGAAGAAATTTTCATCCAGGATATTCCCGGCCAATATCAACTTTGGAACAATCTTATTTTTGAAATAAAAAGAGTTGCCAAACCGTTAAAGCAAGTGCTCAGGATGTCCGGCAGCAGCATCGAATGGATCGATGAAAAATGTATCGAGTTGCCGTTAAAGATCAGAACATATCATCACGGCGACCGATTTCAGCCGCTTAATCTAGGCGGAAGCAAAAAGTTGTCGGACTTTTTTATCGACGAAAAAATTGCTGTCTATATGCGAAACAGCACCCCTATTCTTGAAAGCAAAGGCCGGATCGTTTGGGTATGCGGGCATCGCCTTGATGAACGGTTTAAAATTACGGAAAAGACATCGAGCGTGCTAAAACTTGAGTTGAGAAAAAAATATTGAAACACAGATCAGAATTCGAAAAAGTTGTTTATGACGGAAAATTTCGAATTCTTATTTCGGAAGAAAAAATCGAAAAAAGACTGCGCGAGCTTGGCAAGCAGATCACTGAAGATTATCGCGATAAAAACCCGATCATGATCGGCGTGCTTAACGGCGGTTTCATCTTTATGGCGGACATTGTCCGGCATGTTGAAATTGATCTGGAAGTTGATTTTATCAAAATTTCGAGCTATGGGAACGCCACAACTTCATCCGGCGAAGTGAAAATGCTCAAAGACATCAACGCAGAAGTTAGCGGCAGACACATTCTCGTTGTTGAAGATATCGTGGATACGGGTTTGTCCATTCGATTTTTGGAAAAAAAGTTTTTGGAACTTGAACCGGCATCATTAAAATTTGTATCTTTTCTCCTGAAAAAAGATAACGCACGAGTTGAATATAATATTGATTATGTCGGATTCGAAATTCCAAATGAGTTTGTAGTTGGCTACGGTTTAGATCATAAGCAAATTTTGCGAAACCTACCTGCAATTTATGTAATGGATTAATTTTATATGAAAATGACAAGAGACAATAAAAAAAGCCAAAGTTCATACCGCGACAACCGGCCGAAAAGATCTTCGGGAGGCAAAAAGCCACCGAGTTCCGGTTCCTCAAAACAAAAGCAAGACGGACCCCAATGGCGTAAAGCTTCACGCACATTGCTGTTTTGGATAGGCATCTTTGTTATCGCTCTCTTTGTTTCCCAGCAATTAACAAACCAAAGAGGAAGCGAAGAAACGATTTCCTATGACACATTTGTCCAGGATTTGAAAGACGGGAAAATCAAAGAAGCGCTTATCGAGGATACCGTACTGCGGGGAAAGATAATAGACAACGGATCAGGCAGTACAAATGGCCTTTCGATGAAATCCTTCAAGGTTGTATTGCCGACTCAACCGGATTTTACTACAATTGATAAATGGCAATCGGAATACGGCCTGAAAGTTAATTTCAAGCACAATACACCCAGCCTTTGGGGCTACCTGATTACTGCACTGCCATGGATACTGTTGATCGGATTTTGGATTTATCTTATCCGCAAAATGCAAGGTGGCGGTGGAACGAAAGGTATTTTCAGTTTTGGAAAGTCACGAGCACGTTTATGGACAGAAAATTATCCAAAGATAACTTTTGAAGACGTCGCGGGTGCTGATGAAGCAAAGCAGGAATTGGGTGAAATCATTGAATTCCTTCAGGAGCCGGAAAAATTTCAGCGACTGGGTGGAAAAATTCCCAAGGGTGCACTTCTCCTGGGACCACCGGGAACCGGCAAAACTTTATTAGCCAAAGCCGTTGCCGGTGAAGCAGGCGTTCCTTTTTACAGCATGTCGGGCGCCGATTTTGTCGAAATGTTTGTTGGCGTCGGTGCTTCGCGCGTTCGCGATTTGTTCGAACAAGGCAAAAAAAATGCACCGTGCATCATTTTTATTGATGAACTGGATGCAGTGGGCCGTCACCGGGGCGCAGGCCTGGGCGGTGGACACGATGAACGGGAACAGACTCTTAACCAGTTACTGGTAGAAATGGATGGCTTTGAATTTAATGAAGGCGTCATTCTCCTGGCAGCCACAAACCGCCCGGATGTGCTTGATTCTGCGCTACTGCGGCCTGGTCGTTTTGACCGCCAGATTATTGTCGACCGCCCTGACGTGCGCGGGCGAGAGGGTATTCTTGTGGTTCATACCAAAAAAATCGTTATGGACAAAGACGTTAATCTCTCAAATCTGGCAAAAGGTACTCCCGGATTTTCCGGTGCCGATCTGGCAAACATGGTGAATGAAGCCGCCTTGTTAGCTGCACGGAAAAACAAAAGAAAAGTTGATGGCGAGGATTTTGAAGAAGCCAAAGACAAAGTTATGATGGGTGCGGAACGAAAGAGCATGATCATCAGCGAGGATGAAAAAAAGAGCACGGCATATCACGAAGCCGGCCATGTGCTTGTAGCCAAGCTAACCCCCGGAACCGATCCTGTTCATAAAGTGACCATCATTCCCCGTGGCCATGCGCTTGGCGCGACTACGACTTTGCCAATGGATGAAAAACATAATTATTCCAAAACCTACTGTCTCGCCACGCTGCGCCAGCTATTGGGCGGTCGCGCGGCAGAAAAGCTTGTCATCAAAGATTTTACAACCGGAGCAGGCGACGACATTAAAAGAGCAACCGATTTGGCACGCAAAATGGTGTGCGAATGGGGTATGAGCGAAAAACTGGGTCCCGTTACCTTTGGTGAAAAACAAGAAGAAATTTTTCTCGGTCGGGAAATCACCCAGCATCGCGACTATAGCGAAGAGACCGCGAGACTCATTGACAGTGAAATTAACCGCTTTATTAGTGACGCCGTTAAAGATGTCGACGAGCTCGTTCGCGAGAATGTCGACCATCTGCATGCGCTTTCTAAAGCGCTTTTGGAGCGGGAGATGCTGGATGGTGAGGAAATCGACATGATCCTGAATGGCAAAAAATTGCCTGCCAACAAAAACAAAAATAAAAAACCGGCCGGGAAAAAACGTGTAACCCGGAGACGAAAAAAAGTAGAATCATCTGAAGAGTAAGGAGTGCATTTGATGTGGCGACTCTGACCATTCCACCCGCAATCACCGTTTTAGGAGCAATTGCTCTCGTTTCTATTTTC
>JAACEJ010000610.1 GCA_011682565.1 Actinomycetota bacterium
GAAACGGAGTGGAGCGAAGCAATCTCATACTTAACAGGCGGTTATGAGATTGCTTTGTCGTTCGTTCCTCACTCCTCGCAATGACAGACATTTGTTACATTTTAGCCATTGGCAAGGAGATTCCGGTATCCTCCTAATGTCGGACCCGGAATGACAAAGATACTATTGTCATCAAAGAAGCTTATGCTGGTGGCTAAGCTGAACAAAAATATTCAATAGAATGAAACACTAACAAAAATAAATGGAAAACATTGTTGCATAAATTTACTATTGGCCAACGCTGGATCAGTGAAATGGAGCCGGAACTTGGCCTCGGCCTGATTACCGAAATTGATGTTCGTTTTGTACGGATCCGCTTCCCTGCCGGTGATTGCGAACGCCAGTACGCCATTGCCTCAGCGCCCATCAAACGCGTGCAATTCAGCATTGGCGATACCGTTAAAACACAACGAGGCGTGGAATTTCAAATCAAAAGGATCGAACAATCCCAGGGACTGATTATTTATCACGGAGAAGATATTATCCTACCGGAGAACGAACTCTCCGACTCGCTCGCTTTCACTTCGCCGCGGGACAGACTGCTGGCTGGTCTTGTCGACTCGAATCGTGATTTCAATTTTCGCTACAAAGTTCATCAATTTCAGCACAAGGTTTTAAAATCTCGCGTGCGCGGATTTCTCGGCGGCCGCATCGAACTTATTCCGCATCAGATGTATGTGGCGCATGAAACAGCTTCGCGGCACATTCCCCGTGTTTTGCTGGCGGATGAAGTGGGACTTGGCAAAACCATCGAGGCCTGCCTTGTTGTACATCGCCTGCTGCAAAACGGCCGCATCGACCGTGTGCTCATTTTGGTACCCGAGTCCCTGGTTCATCAATGGTTTGTGGAACTGCTGCGCCGTTTTAATCTGCTGTTTCATATTATCGATCGTGAGTATTGTGACTCACGGCAGGAAACAAATCCGGACGCCAATCTCTTTCTGGATCAGCAATTGGCTCTGTGCAGCATGGATTTTCTTTCTCAAAGCGAAAAGTGGGGCAAACAGGCCGTCGACGCCGGTTGGGACATGTTGATCATCGACGAAGCACATCACCTCACGGAACAAAGTGCTGCATATCAACTGGCGGAAAAATTATGTTCGATTTCCAACGGTGTGCTGCTTTTAACGGCAACGCCTGAACAGCTTGGACACAAAAGTCATTTCGAGCGTCTGCGCCTGCTCGATCCTGCCCGATACCACGATTATGATCTGTTCGAAAAAGAAGCGGATCAATACCACGCCGTTGCAAAAGCAGCAAACAAATTACTGGACGGCAAACCGCTGGACAAGGCTGATTTATTGTTTTTATCGGATTTTACAAAACAGCGCCAAACCGGTCTTGAAACGTTGGATGAAAAAGACCGCGCTGCTGCGCTCATTGAAGAACTCCTGGACCGGCACGGCATGGGACGTGTGATGTTTCGCAACACACGGGCGGCAATGAGCGGATTTCCGCAGCGCATTCCCCATCTGGTCAATTTAGCCGCCGACGCGAAAACCATTGAAAAAGTTAATAGCGAAGTATGGGCGGAACTGGAAGAAACAAAAATTCATCGCTTTAATTATAGAGATGATCCGAGAATTCATTGGCTCACTACTTTTTTCAAAAAACACCGAAAAGAAAAAGTTTTATTGATCTGTCGTTCAATTGAAAAAGTATTTGCCATACACGCCGCGCTGCAGGATCGTATCAACGTCAAAACCGCTCTTTTCCACGAAAAACTGACTTTAATCCAAAGAGACCGTCATGCGGCCTGGTTTGCCGAAAAGGACGGCGCGCAGCTTTTGGTTTGTTCTGAAATCGGCAGTGAAGGTCGCAATTTTCAGTTCGCGCACACGCTCATTCTTTTCGATCTGCCCCTCGATCCCGAGCTGCTGGAACAGCGCATCGGCCGCCTGGACAGGATCGGGCAAAAAAAGTCGATTCAGATTTATGTCCCTTACATTGCCGCCAGCGCCCAGGAGGTGCTGGTTCGATGGTATCACGAAGGACTGAACGCCATCGAAAAAAATGTTCCCGGGGCTTATCAAATTTATCAGGCTGTGAAAGGCGAGGTGGAAAAAGCACTTTTGCGGGAGAATGAGAGCAGCATCGAGCAACTCATTGACAGGACAAAACAATTGCGCGAGGAAACTGCGCTTCAACTTCAGGAAGGAAGAGATCGGCTGCTCGAACTGCACTCTTTTCGTCCGAAAGTTTCGCAAGCGCTCATTCGTGATATTCGAATTTTTGACAAATCGAATGAACTCGACCAATTCATGCTCGCCGTTTTCGACAGAACCGGCATTCGCTACCACGATCTGGATGAGCGGACTTTTCGCATTAATTTCGATCATTTACAAAACATCGATTTCCCCATACCGCCCATGCGCTCCGGCGGTATGACGGCAACATTTGAGCGGAAAACTGCGTTGAACCATGAGGAAATGGAATTTCTCACCTGGGATCATCCCATGGTCATCGGCTCCATCGACGTTTTACTTGGCTCCGAATCGGGCAACAGTGCTCTGGCTGTTTGGCCGCACAAAGAGGAGCAGGAGATATTGCTGGAGGCTATTTTCGTTTTCGAATGTGTGGCCCCGAAAAGGCTAAACGCCGATCGTTTTCTGCCGCCAACGCCAATCCGGATCATCGTTAATCATTCCATGCAGGATTGCAGTGATCTCTATCCGCCACAAACATTTGCGCGTGTGCTGCGAAATGCAACGGATATTTCAATTTTCGAAAACCCGCAGATTAAAGCGGATCTTTTTCCAGCCATGCTTGATAAATGTCGCGAACATGCTGCGCTGCATTCCGAAAACATCAAACAGGACGCGCTGCAAGAAATGGAAAATCTGCTCCATGGTGAAATAGATCGCCTTGTATCACTTGCAAAAATAAATCCGAATATACGAAAAATCGAAATTGCAGCATTGCGGGACGAATTGCAGTCCCTGCAAAAAGCCATTACTTCAGCGCGCTTGCGACTGGATGCCTTGCGATTTATTTTTTCATCCTAAAGTGGAATTTTTATTAAAGCTAAAGTATAAGAAATGTTTGCCATTGCACGGAGTGAAGAACGAATCCCGGGTTATCGGG
>JAACEJ010000611.1 GCA_011682565.1 Actinomycetota bacterium
ACGTCTCAATGTCGACGTCATAGAAGCAGGCTTTCCTGTTTCTTCGGAAGCACAATTTGAAGCTGTAAAACGCATTGCGCAGGAAGTGGACGGGCCGACAATCACCGGTCTTGCGCGCTGTGTCGATCTTGATATCGACCGCGCCGGTGAAGCTTTGAAGAATGCAAAGAAACCGCGCATTCATACTTTTGTTGCGACATCAAAAATTCATCTCGAAAAAAAGTTCCGTAAAACAGAAGATGAAATTCTGGAGATGGCGCTAAAAGGTATCAAGCGAGCAAAACAGTATTGCGATGACGTTGAATTTTCTCCTGAAGACTCGGCGCGCACCGGTAAAGATTTTCTCTTCAAAATTGTAAAAGCGGCCATTGAGGCAGGAGCCACAACCATCAACATCCCGGACACGGTTGGCTATTCAAATCCCGAAGAATTTGGCGCCTTAATCCGCGAAATAATAGAAAAAGTTGACAATATTCACAAGGCAATTCTCAGTGTCCACTGCCATAACGATTTGGGACTGGCTGTGGCGAACACACTTTCGGCTGTTCGTCAGGGAGCGCAGCAGGTTGAAGTAACTATCAACGGTGTCGGCGAACGCGCCGGGAACGCATCCCTCGAAGAAGTGGTTATGGCGCTCAAGACACGGCAAGCTTTTTACAAAAAACAGACAGCAATCAATTCAAAAGAGATCATTCCCACCAGCCGTATGGTAAGCCGGATGATGGGCATCCCTGTACAGCCGAACAAAGCCATCGTCGGCGCCAACGCATTTGCACACGAATCCGGTATTCACCAGGATGCCGTAATTAAAGATGCGAGCACTTATGAAATCATGACGCCGACGGAAATCGGTCTCGAGTCTAACAAAATCGTTCTGGGGCGCCACTCTGGACGGCATGGGTTAAAACAAAGGCTGCAGGAAATCGGCTATCCGTTGACGCCCGAAGATCTGGATCGTATTTACGAACGTTTTCTGGAACTGGCGGATAAAAAGAAAGAAGTGTTTGAGGAAGATCTGCTGGCACTTATCGCGGAAGAATCCCAGGACGTTACCGAAGCTTTTCAACTGGAGTATTTCCAAATTCTCAGCGGTAATCATGCGATCCCCACGGCAACAATCGGTTTAAAGCACAAGGATCAGGTTTTCAGAGAAGCTTCTGTCGGTGATGGGCCGGTTGATGCGGCGTATAAGGCCATCGATAAAATCGTAAAAATGCCTTTAAAACTGGCAGACTATTCTCTCAAAGGTGTAACCGGCGGCAAAGACGCGATGGGCGAAGTTGTGGTGCATGTGACCGAAAACGGAAAAAGAATCATCGGCCGTGCAGCCAGCACTGATGTCATCGAAGCCAGCATTCGTGCTTATGTTAATGCCATCAACCGCGTTTTGTTTTTAAAAGAAAAATTTACAAACGGAAATTCAGAAAAAGCACAATTATAAATCCCGAACAGGAACCTATGAAAAAGAACTTTTATAAAATTGCCGTTTTGCCGGGCGATGGAATTGGGCCGGAGGTCGTAGGGGAAGCCGTGAATGTTTTACAGACTGTTGCCGAAACGGCCGGATTCCATATCGAAACGAACTATGCTGATGTTGGCGGCGTTGCGCTGGATAAATTTGACGAACCGCTTCCGGCAAAAACACTGGAACTGTGCAAATCCAGTGATGCCGTTCTGCTTGGAGCAATTGGTGCGCCGCAGTACGACACACTGCCGTCACACAAACGTCCGGAACGCGGTCTTTTGGGTTTACGCGAGGGCTTGGGACTTTTTGCCAATCTCCGTCCGGCAAAAGTTTATCCAAGCCTTGTTCAAGCTTCCAGTGTGAAAAAGGAACTCATTGAAGGCATCGATATTTTTATCGTACGTGAATTAACCGGCGGCATCTATTTCGGCAAACCGCGCGGTTTCGATGACCAAAACGGCGGCAGGGGTTTCAACACCATGATGTATGATAAAAACGAAGTGGAACGTATCGCGCGAGTCGCTTTTGATGCAGCACAAAAGCGAAGCAAAAAAGTGACTTCTGTTGACAAGGCGAATGTTCTCGAAGTTTCTCAATTCTGGAGAAAGATCGTTTTGCAAGTTGCCGGGGATTATCCCGACGTGCAACTGAATCACATGTATGTGGACAATTGCGCCATGCAGCTCATCCGTTGGCCAAAGCAATTCGACGTCATTTTGACGGGAAATTTATTTGGCGACATTCTCAGTGACGAAGCGTCTATGCTGACAGGTTCACTGGGAATGCTGCCGTCAGCGAGCGTCGGTTCAGAAACCGCCATGTACGAACCTGTGCACGGATCGGCTCCCGATATTACCGGACAAAACATCGCTAATCCGATCGCAACTATCGCATCCATCGCTATGATGTTAAAATATTCTTTTGATCGTAACAAAGAAGCCGAGGCCATTGAAACTGCCATTAACAGAATCCTGCTAAAAGGGTATCGGACAAAAGACATCGCTTCGGATGGAACACAAGTTGTTTCAACAAAAGAGATGGGGAAATTGGTTTCGGAGCAGGTTCATCTTTTGCTTTCAAAATAGATCTATTTCAGAGGAGGCATTTTAATGCCACAGCAACTCATATTATACGATACAACACTCCGCGACGGATCGCAGAGCGAGGGGATATCTTTTTCAGCCGAAGACAAGATCAATATTGCCAAACACCTCGACCGATTCGGCATGGATTATATCGAGGGCGGTTGGCCGGGATCGAACCCTAAAGACCTTGCATTTTTCGAGCAGGCCATCAGGATCGAATGGCAACATGCCCAAATTGCTGCTTTCGGCAGCACCAGACACGTGAAATCCAAAGTGTCGGAAGATCAAAATATTAAATTGCTGCTGGAAGCGAAAACGCCGGTCGTAACCATTTTTGGCAAATCATGGGACTTGCACGTGCACGATGGTTTACGTGCAACCATGGAACAGAACCTGGATATGATCCGTGATTCCATCGCCTATCTGAAAGAAAAAGGGAAAAAAGTCATTTACGATGCCGAGCATTATTTTGATGGTTTTGAGGAGAATCAGGAATACGCTTTGCAAACCCTGGAAGCTGCGCGCCAGGCCGAGCGGCCGTATATTGAGCGGAACATCGCC
>JAACEJ010000612.1 GCA_011682565.1 Actinomycetota bacterium
TGAAAAAACCGCTTACACAAATGCCGTGGATTATACACCTTTGGCCTTTTCTTCTGAGGGAGAAGTTGCGGCTCCGGTTGTATTTGCCGGATATGGTCTGTCAATAAACGAAGATAGCTTAAAATGGGATGATTATTCTGACGTTGATGCTGAAGGAAAATGGGTACTTGTTTTCCGTGGAGACCCGGAGCCGGATAACCCCCATTCCGCTTTCTCCCGCCATGCCGCTTTACGGAAAAAAATAATGGTCGCCCGGGACAATGGCGCCGCCGGTATTTTATTCGTGTCACCGTATCAAGATCAGTTTGAACCTGACGAATTAATCCCTCTCAAGGTTAATCATCGTTTTTCAAACGCCGGTCTCCCGGCTCTTCAGGTTACCCGCGCCGTGGCCGACAGCCTCTTACTGTTCGTTAACGCTTCCGTTAAATCTGTTCAAGAGGAAATTGAACGTTCCGGACAACCCCATTCCTTCGAGATTGCACAAACCATATCAGCAAAAGTTGATTTAATTGTCTCCTCGGTAGAAGTACCAAACATTATCGGAATAATCCCCGGAAACGACCCGGTATTAAAAAATGAATATATTGTTCTTGGTGCGCACTTCGATCATCTGGGTTATGGTGGTGCCGGTTCAGGATCCCTGCAACCCGACACCGTGGCTGTTCACAATGGCGCCGATGACAACGCTTCCGGTGTTGCCGGAATCATTGAGCTAGGCGAAAGACTGGCGGCAAACCGTACTGCTTTAAAACGCAGTGTTTTGCTTATGTGTTACAATGCTGAAGAAGAGGGGCTGTTGGGCTCAAAATACTTTACAAAAAATCCGCTAATTAATTTAGAAAATATCGCTCTCATGATTAATCTGGATATGATTGGCAGGTACAATGAAAAACTTGTAATTGGCGGTGTTGGTACTTCCCCAAACTTCGAAACGATTCTCAATGAATTTAATCGTTCTCATCAGCTTGAAGTCAATTTCAGCACTGAGGGTTTCGGGCCAAGCGACCATGCCAGTTTTTATATCGAAGATGTACCTGTATTGTTTTTCTTCACAGGAACCCACGAGGACTACCACAAACCCAGCGATGATTGGAATAAAATCAACGTTAAGGGCGAAGTAGATATACTAAACTATATTTACGATATGGCTTTATACTTAAACCAGCTTGACGAAAAACCGGTGTTTACTGAAGCGGGGCCAAAAGAGCAGGATTCCCCCCGACGCAGTTTTAAGGTCACTTTTGGTATTATTCCATCATATAGCAGTTCAGTGTCCGGATTGGAAATTGATGGTGTTAAAAAAGGTGGGCCGGCGGAAGCGGCCGGAATACAAAAAGGAGATATAATCCTTGCTATAGATGGTGGTGAAATCAAAGACATATATGATTATATGTATCGTCTGGCGGAATTAAAAGCCGGTCAGGAAGTAATTGTTTCTGTCAGGCGCGGTGAAGAAACATTAGAGCTAAAGCTTCAGTTATAAACCATATATATCATTAAAGCCCCTTAACTGGGGCTTTTTTCTTGTCTTGTTCTATTGCTTTTCTACGCCTTTCTTTATTGCGTTTCGCAGCTCAATAACGGCGCTTACATAATTATCCGAGCGATTATAGGCATATATCGATTTCCAAATCTTAGATTTTTTTCTGAAGTCATTAGATCCTGAATCGTATCCGTTCTGTTTTAGATAATTCGCCACACTGCCTAAAACATCCGCCAACTCAAAGGGACTGCGAACGCCATCCTTATTAAAATCTACAGCATAAGCCACGAAACTGCTGGGGATAAATTGACCAAACCCAAAAGCGCCGGCGTAAGAACCCCCTATATTCTGAGGATTAATATTGTCTTCATAACAATAGGTTAAATAATTAACCATTTGGTTGGTTGCCCATTTTTTGCGTTTTGGCATCGTGTGAATTTGTGTATATAAAGAATTGAAAACTGAAAACTGACTGTGGGTGTCGCCATAATTACTTTCAACACCCAAAATGCTGATGATTAAATATTCATCAACATCAAACGCTTTTGCTACAGCATGTACTGTTTCTCTGTTTTCATTATGAAACCGGATGCCGCCGTCAATTCGTTTTTCTGTAATAAACAGTTTTCTATACTCTTCCCAAGGCTTTGCTTCATAAGGCCTTGCAAAGCGCTCCGGAATTTCCGGATACACATGAATTGCCGTGTCTGAAAAGACCGTGTTTAAATATTCCTTTGGTAGTTTTCCGGCTGCTTTTTCTATTACAGCCAACAACGCATCGTCCTGTAATGCTGAATCCGATCTAACGGAATCATTTGCAAAAAGAAACGTGCTTAAAAAAACCATTAATAATTGAACGTTCATCATCTGAAATATTTCTTTTTTTAAGGGTGGTGAATTTAAGAGAATTTTAATACAGCGCTAGCTTTTCTACGCCGTAATTTCTTTTTATGAGGCGTCCCCGTTTTCTGCTGGCTATTGCTCTGTTTTCCGTAAGCACATCATCAATATTTGCCCGTTTTTTACCGGATGTCCCCGCCGTTGTAATAGGTGTCTGGCGAATGTTGTTTGCTGCCGGACTATTATGGCTGTTTAGCGGGTTTCGCAGAATGGGAAAATTGTCATATTC
The DNA here is from genome assembly GCA_011682565.1 of Actinomycetota bacterium. Classification (GTDB taxonomy): domain Bacteria; phylum Zhuqueibacterota; class Zhuqueibacteria; order Residuimicrobiales; family Krinioviventaceae; genus Hydrothermomicrobium. The sequence goes on from JAACEJ010000612.1 coordinate 2,616, forward strand.
CGCTTATGGTTATATTGTTCTTGCAGGGGTTTTTCTTGGTATCCATTTTGCCTGTTTCTTTGGGGCTCTAAAGTTCACGTCTGTGGCAGCCGCTACATTTCTTTCTACAACGGCTCCCGTTTTTACCGTTATTATCGAATACGTTTTTTTAAAGCGTCCTGCAAAAGCTCATGTTCTCATCGGTGTTTTTCTGGCTTTATTCGGGGCCTTGGCTATTCAATTTTCATTCCTGTCGGGTTTTTCCGAATACATGGTTGGTAATGCCTTAGGAATTGCAGCCTCTATTTGCATGGCTCTTGTTCTCATGTTAGCGGAAAAAATCCGGGAAACAGAAGCCGCCCTAGCCTCTTCACGAATGATGTATCTCATCGCGGGATTGGTTCTCATTCCGGTTGCGCTTTTTTTAAACCAGCCGTTGTTTTCCTATTCCATGTCTGAATACCGCTGGTTGTTGCTCCTGGGATTAATACCCACTGTAATCGGACATACTTC
>JAACEJ010000613.1 GCA_011682565.1 Actinomycetota bacterium
GGCTCTCGAACTTTTTAAACCGTTTGTTATTCGCAAATTGGTTGAGCGCGGATTAGTTAAAACGGTAAAAAGCGCAAAGAAATTAGTCGATCGACGCGGCGCTGAAGTTTGGGATATTCTTGAAGAAATCATTGATGATCATCCTGTTATGCTCAATCGTGCACCAACCTTGCACCGTCTCGGCATTCAGGCTTTTCAGCCTGTTCTGATTGAAGGTAAAGCCCTCCAGATTCATCCCCTTGTTTGTGCCGCGTTCAATGCGGACTTTGACGGTGATCAGATGGCCGTGCACGTACCTTTGTCTTTCTTTGCACAAATAGAGACCAAGGTGCTAATGCTTTCAAGTCATAATATTTTATCTCCCGCGCACGGGCGGCCGCTTGCTATTCCAAGTCAGGATATTGTTCTTGGTATTTATTATCTTACCAAGCGCAAATCCGGTACTTTGGGCGAAGGGATGATATTTTCATCTCCAGAGGAAGTGATAATTGCCCGTAATGATGGTCGTGTTGATTTACATGCCCCGATCAAAGTTCGGATTGATGGTAAAATTATAGATACAACTGTGGGACGCGTTATCTTTAACAATGTGATCCCCGAAGAGTTGCCTTTTGTTAACGAGTTGTTAACTAAAAAAGCAACTGAAGAACTGGTTGCCCGGGCATATTCAACCTTGGGTAATTTGAAAACCGCCGAAATGCTGGACAAGCTGAAAGAGATCGGTTTTTTGCATGCCATGAAGTCCGGTGTGACCGTTGGCCTCGGAGATGTGATTGTACCAAAAGAAAAAGATGAACTTTTGGGCGAAGCTTACAAAAAAGTAGAAGCTATCCACAAAAGATATGAACGCGGTATTATTACTGATGGTGAACGATATAACCAGATTATTGATATTTGGACACATACAACGAGCAATGTTGCAGAGAAAATGTTTGAACGGCTTAGTCATGATCGCCAGGGATTTAATCCGATTTTCATGATGGCAGATTCCGGTGCAAGAGGGTCCAAGGAGCAGATTCGTCAGCTAGCCGGAATGCGTGGTCTGATGGCGAAACCTCAAAAAAAGATGACCGGTTCGATGGGCGAAATTATTGAAAGTCCGATCACGGCAAACTTTCGTGAAGGCCTTTCAGTGCTCGAATACTTTATCTCAACTCATGGCGCAAGAAAAGGACTGGCAGATACGGCGTTGAAAACGGCTGATGCCGGCTATCTTACGCGCCGCCTTGTTGATGTTGCGCAGGATGTTATTATAACGATGGAAGACTGCGGAACGATCCTTGGCTTGCGAGTTGGAGATTTGAAGGAAGGTGAAGAGGTCATTGAAACAATGCGTGATCGTATCGTTGGGCGAGTTGCAGCCGAGGATGTTTTTGATCCCGAATCAGGCGATATCATCATCGAGGCCGGGCAATTAATTTATGAAAAAGTTGCCGATCTGATTGCTCAGAGCGGGCTCGAAACAGTGATGATCAGATCCGTGTTGACGTGTGAAGCACAGCGTGGCGTGTGTGGGCGATGCTACGGGCGAAATCTTGCCAACGGGAAAATGGTCACAATCGGAGAAGCTGTGGGTGTAATGGCTGCTCAGTCCATTGGAGAGCCGGGTACACAGTTAACTTTGCGTACATTTCATATCGGTGGAACTGCCTCTCGTATTGCAGCGCAATCACAGGTTGCTGTTAAGCGCAATGGGACTGTAGAATGGGAAAATCTCAAAGTCGTTAAGCGGGACGATGGAATTATTGTTACGCTTGGCCGCAATGGACGATTGAAAATCCTCGACGATGATAATCGTGTCATTGAAAGATTGACCGTCCCTTATTCTGCGGAGCTTTTGGTAGAATCCGGGGCGAAAGTACAAAAAGGCGATGTAGTTTTTAAATGGGATCCGTACACGGCGTCCATTATAACAAATACCGACGGAACCGCTCAGTTTATCGATATTATTGAAAACGTTACTTTTCGCGAGGAACTGGATGAGACAACTGGTTTAAAGCAAAGGCTTATCATTGAAACCCGGAGTCGCAACCTTAGCCCGACTATTCAGATTCTTGATGATGCCGGAGAAGTCATAGGGTCTTATGCCGTTCCTACTCGCTCGCATTTGCAGGTAAGAGAGGGCGATAAGGTTCAAGCCGGCGATTCTCTGGTGAAAATACCAAGAGAATTTGCGAAAACCAGAGATATTACCGGTGGTTTGCCGCGAGTTGCTGAATTGTTCGAAGCGAGAAAACCCAAAGAACCCGCTGTGGTTAGCGAGATCGACGGTATCGTCCGTTTTGGTGAAATAAAACGCGGCGTCAGGCGTGTCATTGTTACGTCCGAAGATGGACATGAAGAAAAGATTTACTTAATCGGCTACGGAAAGCATGTTCTTGTCCATGATGGTGATTTTGTTCATGCGGGAGAAAAACTCTCCGAAGGTGCTGTAGCCCCTCATGATATTTTGGCAATTATGGGTGCAAATAAAGTTCAGGAATACCTTGTCAATGAGATACAGGAAGTGTACAGATTGCAGGGTGTTCGCATCAATGACAAGCATATAGAAGTTATCGTGCGCCAGATGCTGCAAAAGGTAAAAATCGAAGATGCTGGCGACACAAAGTACCTTGAAAATGATCAGGTTGACCGACTTTCCTTTTTACGTGAAAACAATAAAACTCGTAGCAAAGTAGTTGTTACTGATCCGGGTGATTCCAAGTTGCATGTGAATGATCTGATGGATGCTGAGGAGGTCCGCGGAATTATCGAGAAATTAAAAGCAAAAGATAAAAAGCCGCCTCTCATCAGGCCTGCGAAACCAGCGACTTTTCAGCCATTGCTTCTGGGAATTACCAAAGCATCATTAACAACGGAAAGCTTTATTTCCGCTGCTTCCTTTCAGGAAACAACACGTGTCTTAACCGACGCTTCTATTGAAGGTAAAATCGATAATTTACACGGGTTGAAGGAAAATGTCGTCATGGGACATCTTATCCCTGCGGGTACGGGTATCTCAAAATTCAAAAAAATAAGAGTTAAAGGCCCGTTGCTTGAAGATGAAATCGAGTTAGCCGGTGGTGCTGTTGAAACAGAGGAAGAATAAAACCTTTTTAAAAAATAA
>JAACEJ010000079.1 GCA_011682565.1 Actinomycetota bacterium
CCCGAAGTTGTCCAGGTCATTAAATCAAAGAGAAGCGGAAATGAAAAGAAATATAAACTACCGGAAAAATGTCCGGTATGCGGCAGCGAAACGGTTCGCCCCGAGGGAGAAGCGGCGCGCCGATGTGTAAACGCGAGCTGTCCGGCACAGTTGAAAGAAAGAATTTTCCACTTTGCTTCCAAACGGGCCATGGATATCGACGGACTGGGATCAAAACTGGTTGATCAGCTTGTGGAAAAAGGATTAGTAAAAAACGTTGCGGATTTGTATTTTTTAGATAAAGAACAATTGGCCGGTTTGGAACGTATGGCGGAGAAATCGGCGGACAATCTTCTTGAAGCGATTGATGCCAGTCGGCATCGATCACTGGATCGATTACTTTTTGCTTTGGGGATTCGATTTGTCGGCGAGCATGTTGCCCGTGTTATTGTCAAGGCATTCGGGTCTTTGGAAAGAATTGAAAATGCGTCAGAAGATGAATTGACCGCAGTCTATGAGGTCGGTCCCCAGGTTGCAAAAAGTATTGTCGAATTTTTTTCCAAGCAGGAAAATCGTGAGATCATTGAGCGCCTTCGTGCAGGTGGAGTAGAAATTAGAGAAGAAGCAGTTGAAGAAACCGAAAAGATGCTGGATGGGAAGATTTTTGTGTTTACCGGTGCGCTGCAAACTTGCACGCGGCATGAAGCGCAGTATCTTGTAGAGAAATTGGGTGGCAGGGCTTCTTCCTCCGTGAGTAAGAAAACAGACTTTGTCGTCATTGGGGAAAATCCGGGATCGAAAGCGGAAAAAGCCAGGAACCTGGGTGTGAGGGTTTTAACAGAGGATGAGTTCCGGCAAATGGTCGGTCTGTGATTAAACCCTTATATCGAACAAAAAGGAAAGGCTGCGAAAAATTGAAAAGACGAATAAAACCAATCGGTGTGGGTCTTTTTTTATTGATAGCTAGTTTACTGGCAGGATGTGCCGGTACACGGGAGCAGGAAGAAGATACATTACAGTTTGTTTCGATTGATGAAGAATTATCCCTTGGGAAAAAGCTGACTGAGCAGGCAGGAAAGCAATTGCCTCTCGTCAGAAATCCGGAAGTGACTCAGTTTTTTGATAAAATTGCCGGGGAAATTGGCGCACAATCGGACTGGACCGGACTGGATTATAAAGTATATATTGTCAATGAACCTGACCTTGACCATTTTTCTTTGCCCGGGGGAAGCATCTATATTTTTCGCGGATTAATCGGGATCGCTGATAATGCAAGTGAAATTGCAATGATCATTGCCCATGAAGTGGCGCATCTTGCTTCTCGTGATGCTGTCCAGCGTGTTGCCAAAAAATACACGTATGCATTTGCAGCCCAGGAAGTGGTCGGTGATATTCCCGAAATTGCGTATCAAATCATCTCCAACTTATATTCCTCAGGATCGATCCTGGACTATCCTGAAGATGCAGAATATTTTGCCGATCAAAGAGCTATCAAATATGCATGGAAAGCGAATTATGATCCGGAGGGTCTGTTGGAAATTCTGGAAAAATTGCGAGATGTTGAAGAAACCGATCCCAAACTCGTGGCTTTGTTATTAATGACCCATCCGGCGACTTCTAATCGTTATAAAAGAGTAAAAATGGAACTAGCGCAAACCCCACGCAAATCCACTTTACGAAAAGACCTGCCGAAATTTCAACACATCAAAGAAATTTTGCAAAAAACGCCTCACTAGTCGTACGTTTCCTAAATAACATTGTCTTTTTAATTACCCGCAAAAATTGATATTTTGTGTATTTTTAAAATGATGGGATGGACAGGGAATCAGATTTCTATAATTCCGTGTGGAATTCTGATTTCAAGAAAGACGCAATAAACGCCTTTTCCCTTGGCTTAATTTTTGCGGTTTTCTAATACAAGAGGAACAAAGCAAACTCGGCACTTTCATCATTGATCGATCATTCCCCTTAACTACAAATCTATCTTTTGTCACATGTTTATATTTTGGTCGAGTGATCATTAAAAAGTGGTCGACATAAGGCCAATAAATAAAGTATGTAACAATTATATGATATTTGAATTGGAGGGCCAAATGAAGTTTTTATACACCTTGTGTTTAGCTGTTCTGGCACTCGTCCCTTCCGATGTTTGGGCAGTTTCTTATCTGAATGTAAATGGCACATCACGGACAACTGTTACCCGGGTGCCACAGAAAATTGTACTGTCGAGCGATGTTGCCTCATTTGGAAACAAATTAGCTTGCGAGATTTTCATCGATGTAAACAGCAACGGTATCATTGATCATTCAGATCAGCGCATTGACTTTCTCTCAATATGTGATGGCATCGGATGGATCCGGGATCCTGAAAGCCCGGAAAACGCTATTCCAGGTGATGAAACACCGATGGACAGCCGCATACAGACAACTTTGTTTACAAACTCTGAAAAGATGCCAGTGAGCAGTCAGCAAATGCTTGTGCGGGCAACGGATGAAGATCAAAGTACAGCTATTGCTATCATTAAATGGAAATTGGAACTCGTTCTCCCAATCATTCAGGGCCGAGTGCTCGATAATGATACGGATGAACCCTTGCCACATATTTGCGTCTATGTTGCCGAGGTTGATTATCCCGATCATCAGTTCACTGCAATTACGAATGAAAAAGGATTTTATGCCCTAAATCTACCCCCGGGAGATTATTTGATTTCTTTGAATCAAACCTTCAATGGAAAATATTTGCCATCGGAAACAAGAACGGTCGAACTGGACCAGGGGGAGATGAAAACGGCCGATTTTGACCTCCACAGATACCGGGCTTTTATTCATGGTTTTGCGAAATTAAAAGACGGCACACCGGTTGGAGGTGTTGTGGTGACAGCGCAGAACATCACGCGCAGTTCATTTCAACACACAATGACGAACGATGACGGCTCCTTTGAACTAGGGGTTGAAAAGGGTAAAAACATTGTCAGTATGAATCCATATTTTTCTAATCTCCTGGGCCGCGGGATTTGGCCTGCCGGATATTTTGTCGATCATCCTGCCGATACTCTTGTTATAAAAGAACATTCCCAATTTCAACGGAATTTTGTTTTTGAAAAATATCCGTCAAGTATTTCCGGCTTTTGTCTTCAAGGTGGACAGGGTATTAAGGGCGTACTTGTGCAGGGAGTATTTATTGATCCGAATGGCAAAGATTCCTATTTCACCCAGGCAATCTCTGCGGAGGATGGAAGTTACAAGTTGGGTGTTTATTCGGGAAAATTAACCTCTCTTATTGCACAAAAGGCAGGCTTGTTGGTTTCTCCACAGACCGGTTATTCGGATATCCAGGTAAAAGATGCAAACATCGCACGTTACGATTTTCATCTGGCAAAGACAAAGCTTATGTCTATATCCGGCAAAGTTATGATCGATGATACACACCCCGTTGCACAGGCAAACGTTATTGCCGTTAATGACGCAGAGAATAGCCCAAAGGGTTTTTTATTTACCAAAACGGATGCCGATGGAGCTTTTAAATTTAATATAGAAGTGCCGGGATCCTGGCAAATTGGAGTGTATAAGGATGGAGTGAAAACTATACCGCCTATGCATTATAAATATTTATCGCCGGGTATGAAATATACCGATCTCGTTTTCTACCTGGATAAATTGAATTTTACAGATTCTATGGATGAAGGAAAAGCCAAATTGACATCTTTTGATTTATTACCCAATTCTCCAAATCCTTTTAATCCGCAAACGATCATTAAATTTGTGCTGCCTAATGAAATCCGAACTCGGGTAGAAGTTCTCAGTGTTGTGGGCAAGCGTGTAAAGTTTCTTTTGAATGACGACCTTTCCAGCGGCTACCATACACTTGTGTGGGATGGCACTGATGATGCCGGCAATGCCATGGCCAGTGGCGTATATTTGTGTCGTGTCAAGGCCGGAGAGGAAGATGCGACGCAGACGATTGCTCTGTTGAGATAATCTCAGGAATCAAATGTCGGGCAAGTTTTGTCCGGCATTTTTTTTGTTTTCCAACAAAAAATTTGATTGTATCTTGACACTTGCAAAAAAAATATGTATTATATGGAGTATTATAAAGGAGAGTTGTATGGAGTGGGCACAAGTACTTGCCATTGTTTTGCCGATAATGCTGGCAATTATTATTGGCATTATTTACAATAACAGACGTGTTGACGACCTTCGCTCCGACATGAACCGGCGATTTACCGATATGAACGAATCGATAAACCAGCGGTTAATTGATTCGAACGAGTCAACAAACCAGCGCTTTGAATCTATAAATCAGCAATTGACAGATTTGAGGTCAGAAATCCGCGAAATAAGAATGATGCTGGTAGGATTTCTTAAAAAAGAAGCCGGGGTGTAATTCGCAATAACTGCCAACACTTTATCCCTTACAAAGTATTCTTGTTCAAATACTTTTCTTTCTCCAAAAACCAACCACTTTTCAAGACCGTAATTAGAGTTGATATTTTCAATTACAAGTTATATATTTTATCTGTTCGCGATCCGATGAAAAATGTAATCCAATAATCCTCGTCAAAAAGAACAGACACATGAACTCTGCAATATCATCTCATCATACACCTGTTGTTGCTGTCGTAGACCCCAACCTGGCCGTCACCGAGTCGTTAGAGGCGCTTTTGCGTGCGGAGACGGGTTATCAAATTCTCACTTATAATTTGCCTGTTCAGGCAGTTGAAAATCTAAAGTTAACGCCGCCCGACCTCATCATTGCCGCATTTAAAATGCCCGAAATGAACGGTCTCCGGTTGCTCGGTGAAATAAAAAAAATGTACCCTGATGTTCCTCGTGTACTGCTGACCGAGGAAGCGGATATGGAATGCCTCATAAAGGGAATTAATGAGGTTGGACTTTTTCAGTATATTCAAAAGCCATGGAATGACGAACATTTACTCCTTATCATCAAAAACGGACTTGCAAATAAAAATTTACATCAAACACTTCAGGACAAAATCCATGAAATTGATCAGGTATTGAACCAAAGAAACGTGCTTTTCGAGGCGCAAAATGTTATGCAGCGTGAACTAACCCTCGCCAAGCAGGTTCATACAAAGTTACTGCTCCCAAGAAAAATACGTTTGAACGGTATTTTGATCAATGTGCAATACAAACCCTCCTTTGAAATTGGCGGTGATTTTTATGACGTCATTTCCCTGGCGAACCATCGCGTTGCAATTATGATTGCTGACCTTACCGGGCACGGCATCCAGGCTGCACTGTGTACTGCGCTTCTAAAGTTTGCTTTCACGGCTTTTAAACAATCATCCGCTGAAGCGATTGAAATTCTGCAGGGGATGAACGAAATTCTTTATAAGGGTTTGCCGCAGGATATTTATGCTGCAGCATTGCTGGCCGTGATCGACACTGAAACCTGGAAATGCAAAATTGTCAACGGCGGGATACCGCATCCATTTTTACTAAGCAGGCGTTTGGGACGCGTCGAAAAACTCTTTGCTTCGGGTATGATGCTTGGTTTGTTTGAAAATAATGTTTACGAACCGGGAATCGAGGCTGAAATTCAGTTGGGAAAGAAGGATACACTTTTTCTTTTCACCGACGGATTAACGGAAATTCGCCAACGAAAGGATTCTTTTTTCGGGGATCATCTTGTCGCTGATACGATAATAAAGTTCTCCGCACAAACTTCCGAGTCAATTATCAAATACCTTGTTCATACCGCCCTGGAATTTAAAAAAGGCAGCGAACATTTGGATGATATAACAGTGCTGGCCATTGACAGATCACAAAATCCGAGACAGCGGAAGCACATATCATAAATCAGAAAGAGAAAATATGACACAACCAGACAAAGTGAACTGGGGGATTTTATCTACGGCAAAAATCAACCGCGCCGTTATCCCTGCGATTAAAGATTTTGAACATTCGAATTTATTCGGCATTGCCAGCCGCGATGGGAAAAAAGCTGCGGCTTATGCAGCAGAACACGGTTTTGAAAAAAGCTACGGCACCTACCAGGCCTTGCTTGACGATCCAAAAATTGATGCGGTTTATATCTCAATGCCCAACGGTATGCATTACGAATGGATTATGAAAGCGCTTGACCGAGGTAAACATGTGCTTTGTGAAAAATCAATCACCACCCGGGCTGATGAAATTCGCGAGATCAAACGTGTTGCCGAGGAGAAGAAATTATGGGTGATGGAAGGATTCATGTATCGCTATCACCCGTTTTTCCAAAAAATAAAGCAATACGCCCAATCAAGTCCGGTCGGCGAAATTCAGAATATCCAGATTTCCCGCGCCGCCTGGCAAAGAAACCCACAGGATATTCGTTTGCAGCCGGAATTGGGTCCCGGCGTTATGGGAGACGTCGGCTGCTACTGCCTCAATTTTTGCCGTACGATTATCGGCTCCGAACCCAAGTCCTGGGACGCACATGTTCGCTACAATGAACGCGGTGTGGATATGGAAGCACTTATCCGACTCTTTTTTTCAGCGCAGAAAACAGCACAGATTTTTTGCTCTTTTACGACCAACGGTTCTTTTGCTTCAATAATCGGCACAAATGGTCGTTTGAATATCGTCGAACCTTTTTGGGTGCGGGAAGGCGAACGGGAATTTTTGTATATTTCCGATGATGGGCAGAAACAGGAACGCATAAAAGTGGCGGCAGGTAAAACAGGACATGCGCTGGAAATTGAAGATTTCACCATGGCTGTTTTGGAAAACCGCCCGCCTTATCTTCCTTTGGATGACAGCATCGGCAACCTGACGATTTTGCAGGATGTAGTGGAAAACGGCAAACCGTTATCAGATGCCGGATAGCTGAGGCCGGATTTCGGATAATGAATCATCAGTGGAGATTGAATGCAAAAGTCTATCCTTTTTATAATTCTAATTTTGGGTTTTCTCATGTCCTGCCAAAAAAGCGCTGATATAGCAATTATAAACGCAAAAGTATGGACTGTAGACAAATCGAATCCGCTGGCTGAAGCAGTGGCGATTAAGGGAGATAAAATTTTCGCTGTGGGAAGGAAAGAGAAAATTGATCCTTTAATTGGCAAGAATACAAAAATTATTGATGCGCAGGGGAAACTCATTCTTCCCGGTTTCAACGATGCACATCTGCATTTCATCGGCGGCGGACTGGCCTTGATGCACGTTGATCTGAACGGCTGCAAAACGCCGCAGGAAATTCAGAAGCGAATTGCTGCAAGGATAAAAGAACTTCCCAACGGTTCATGGATCACCGGGCGAGGCTGGGATCACACTCTTTTCAATAACGGCAAATGGCCGGACAAATCTCTGCTCGATAAAGTTTCGCCGCACAATCCGGTGTTTGTTCGTCGTGTTGACGGACACATCGGATGGGCAAATTCTCTGGCGCTAAAATTGGCAAAAGTCGATGCGGCAACGCCAAATCCTAACGGCGGTGAAATTTTGAAAGACCCGAAGACTGGGGAACCGACGGGTATTCTGAAAGAATCGGCGACAGAACCGGTTAACCGGATCATCCCAAAGGAAACAGAGGCGTATCGAATCCTCGCCGCTGAGAAAGCGCTGGAATTGGCGAAACGTGTCGGCGTGACCTCGGTGCAGGACAATTCCGGCGTCGAGACGGTCGAGCTTTACCATCGTCTTTTGAAACGGGGTAAACTCACGGTGCGTGTTTCCGAGTGGATGGATTTTAATCTGGCCAAAAATCCTGAAAAATTGATCGAGACAAAAAAAGAGTTTGAAAAATTTTGTGCACCGGATAAAATTCGTCTCGGCCTGCTCAAAGGTTTTACAGACGGCACTCTGGGCTCGCGAACGGCCTGGTTTTTCGAGCCTTATCTCGATGATCCGTCCACATCCGGGATACCGCAGTATTCCCAAGAGGAATTGACCCGGATGATCTGCACTGCCGATAGTCTCGGTTTTCAGGTCGGCCTGCATTGCATCGGCGCAAAAGCAAATTGGATGGCGCTGAACGGTTATGCCGAGGCGCGGCGACGTTTTGGCGCGCGCGACAGCCGCCATCGATTGGAGCACGCTCAGGTTTTGCGTTTGCAGGATATCCCCAAACTTGCGGAACTCGGCGTCATTGCTTCCATGCAGCCGACGCATTGCACCTCGGATTTGCGTTGGGCGGAAAAACGAATCGGTTATGAACGCTGCAAAGGGGCCTATGCCTGGAAACGAATCCTGAATAGTCATGCAAAAATCGCTTTTGGTACGGATTGGCCCGTGGAGCCGCTCGACCCCATGCGCGGACTTTACTCGGCTGTGACCCGGCAAAATATTGAAAGCTGTGCCCCTGAAGGCGGCTGGTTTCCGGACCAAAAGTTCACCATGGCTGAAGCCATTCGGCTGTATACTTTGGATGCGGCTTTTGGCGAATTTCAGGAAAAGTACAAAGGATCAATTTCCCCGGGCAAACTGGCGGATATTATTATTTTATCAAAAGACCTTTTTTCGATCCCGGTGGAAGATATTTTAAAAACAAAGGTTGATGTGACGATTTTTGATGGGAAGGTGGTTTATAGAAGAAAAATTTGAAAATATAAGTAACTTATCCATGCACTCAATCGCGAAATGATTATATTTATCCTATTCAAAAAAGGGCTGTTGAATTGTTTTTAATGATAGATATTTTGCCATCGGATCGAAATCTTTATCATCGTGTAAAAGTGAAAAATTCTGCAAAATACAAAAGGTTCCTATGATTATATCAATAGTTTTCCTTATTGTAACCCTATTTTTTCGTAATATGCGATAGTTTTGGGCGCTTGCTATTGCTACGCTACGGCCCCCCATCTGTTGCAATAAAAGAACACCGAGAGCACTTTTTGCTTTTTCAAAATCCTTATTGCTTTTAAATCCCTGCAAAACTTCTGTAAGAATTAAATCTCCCATCACGACAGGAATCTCGGGGAGGAAACGATCAAGCAAATCTGTGTGCCAAGTGTCAACACCATTGAAATAATTGATCCAAACAGATGAATCGACCATAATCATTGATCGTGCCTCATTTCATCCAAGTCACCTTCCCACCTCAATTTGCCTTTTAACTTTCGGAGTTCCTCCTGTTTTTTAACCTGAACTAAAAGTTCAAGCCCTTTCTCAACCACTGCTTTTTTGGTTTTAAGGTTGCTTAATTTAATTGCTTCGGCCATCAAGTCGTCGTCAATAACTATGTTGGTTCTCATGATTACTCCTTAAAACGATGTGTATTATTTAAGAAAGAATACACATAATAATTAGAACAAGCAAGAAAAAATATTACTACACATACTAATTTTTTATGCACAATCCGGGACTTTTCAGCTCGTATCTACTGAATAGTGGCGGCCACTTTGGATAGATGGAAATCATGTCGGGGACTATTCTTCATTTTCTTTTTCAAATCGACTTTTAAACTTTGAATGGAAAGAGTGGGTTTTCCTCTCTTACGATACCAGTCGATAATCTTGTTTTTGGTTACCGTGTAAAGCCAGGCCGTCATATTATCCACAGCTTCAAGCACATTGAGGTGAGTGAGCGCCTGAAGAAAAACATCCTGTAGCAAATCTTCGGATTCCTCCAGGGAGTGAATTTTTGATCGAACAAAAGCCAGCAAGCGACTCTGTTCGGATTTAAAGCTTTTTTCAAGCCTGTTTTTTTGCACGGTAATCATTTCACTTGTAAAGACGAAAGAGGGGGGAAATTATTGTATGAAAAAAAAGTTGATGGCTTGGTTTATTAAATACTGTTTTCTCTTTGCAAATCGTGCAATAAAGGATTAACAGCCGAATAATTTTTCAATCGCATGGGTCTCGACTCTGAATTTGTGTTGGCT
>JAACEJ010000614.1 GCA_011682565.1 Actinomycetota bacterium
TGGAATTAATAGAACAAGGATTAGTTAGAATTTCAGCGCATGGCTATGATGAACTGGCAGAAGATGGCATATTGGTCAAAGAAATTTTATCAGGAATCTCTGATGCAAAAGAAATAGAAGAATATCCGAATTTTCCCAAGGGCCCTTGCGTTTTAGTACTGCAAAAAGATTTAGCAGGAAAACCAATACATGCTGTCTGGGGTATTCCAAAAGGTCATTCATCACCTGCTGTGTTAATAACTGCATATCGGCCCGATCCAAAGCTCTGGTCAAAAAATTTTATGGAAAGGAAATCATGACAAAGCGGAAACAGACAAAACTCATTCACGAAGGGAAATACGTGGCAGAGGTAGATATTGAACTCATCGAGTCAAATGAAGCATGGTCGCCTTATATTTCCCTTGATGATGCCTATAAATTAGATAGCGTTCGCGAAGCCTTGCGAAAAAATAATATTAAAGCAGCAGCAAAGTATGCCCGCGTCTTTGAACTTTTCCCCATATCGGCATGAGTACAAAGCGTGCCGCATGATGCATTCAGAGATTTTCGAGAATATAGCCTGTGATTTTTTTATACAAATGTACGCGCTCGTCTGTCCCATGGATGCCGTGTCTTTTGCGTGGGTAAACCATGAGATCGAAAAGTTTGCGATGCTTTTCCAGGGCTTGCGCAAGCTGCATGGTGTTGGAAAAATGAACATTATCATCGGAACTGCCGTGAAGAATGAGCAACTTGCCCCTGAGCTTGTCTGCGAAATTGGCAGCAGACGCCTCGTTGTAATTATCCTCATTGTCATCCGGCTGAGCCATGAAACGCTCCGTATAGATCGAATCGTAATTTCGCCAATCCGTAACCGGGGCAACGGCAACACCGGTTTTAAAATAATCCGCGCCTTTGAGCATACACATAACTGTCGTATAGCCGCCGTAACTCCATCCCCAAATTCCGATTCTTTTCGCGTCGACAAAAGGCAATGTCCCCAGGTATTTTGCTCCTTCGATTTGATCCTGAATCTCCAGGATTCCAAGGTGCAGATACAACTTTTCCTTCCATGCGCGGCCGCGATTGGCTGTACCGCGGCCGTCCACAGCAAAAACAAGATAACCCTTTTGCGTAAGAAATGTATACCAAAAACCCCGACTGCCGAACCAGCGATTGGTAACAATTTGTGACCCGGGCCCGCCATAGGTGTAGATAAGTACAGGATGCTTTTCCCCCCGGTCAAAAGCTACAGGTTTGATCATATAAGCCGGCAGTACATCGCCGTTGCTTGTTCTAAAGCTCAGAAATTCAATGTTCGCCAGAGGATGCCGCGGCAAGGCTTTGACTTGATCATCCCTGAGCATTTTAACAAGTTTTCCGCGGCGATTGTACAGAGCTTGCCGCGTCGGGGTCGAAAAGTTGGAAAAAATATCGATATAATATTCTCCGGAAGGAGAACAATTAATGCTGTGGGTGCCGCTCTCTTTGGAAAGCTGTTTCATTCCCCTGCCGTGAAACGAAACGACATACAAATGATTTTCTTCACGTCGTAATTTTGAAGCGCTAAAATAAACCTTTTTCTGCTTTTGAGCAACACGAAGAATATTGCGCACATCCCATTCCCCATGTGTTACCTGTTTTTTCAACCTGCCGATCATGTCGTAATAATAAATGTGATTAAATCCATCTCTTTCCGAAAGCCACAGAAAGCCTTTTTCATTTCCGATAAAGCGCGGAGACTGCGCGCCCTCGACCCAGCCGTTCTGCACCGTTTCCTGTAAAACGATACGTGTCTTGCCCGTACCCTGATCAGCAAACAAAAGCTCCAGGTGGTTTTGATCGCGGTTGAGATATGTTATCGACAACTGCTTGCTGTCCGGCGTCCATTTTATTCGTGAAAAATAATCATCCGGACCTGCTGTTCGATCAATCCAGGTGGTTCCGCCGGTTATTACATCGACGATGCCAATTTTGACGAAAGCGTTTGGGTCACCTGCTTTCGGATATTTTGTATATTCTACAGTATTTTCCAGCGGCACAAAATCTACAATGGGGAAGCACGGCTCACCACTCTGATCCAGCCTGAAATAAGCGATATGCTTTGAATCCGGCGACCACTGAAAGCCGGTGCGAATAGAAAATTCTTCTTCATAGACCCAGTCGAATCTGCCGATAAAAATATCTTTATTCCCTTCCGTTGTCAGCGCCTTTTCTTCTTTGGAAGCAATGTTCAGCACCGTCAGGTTGTCGTTTTTAATGTAGGCAATTTTTTTTGAATCCGGTGAAAAACGAGGGTCTCTTTCGCGGGCAGCATCATGGGTTAACCGCACCAATTCCTTTGTCCCGCTGTCGAAAAGAAACAAATCGTTTTCCGCCGGGACAAGAATGTGCACACCATCCGGCGCCCAAATATAAGATGGAAGCGTAAAGCGCTTTGCCTGTTTTGCGGATTCGATGATTTTCAGATCATCATGCTTAATAAACAAGGAGCACGCGCCGCTCGCCGCGTCACAACGCCACAGTTCCCGTTCGCCGGATTCATTCTTTTTCAAATAGGTAAATGCCTCATGGCCGGGAATCCAGCGTACACCGGAAAGAGTTTTTACGCTGTAATCACTTGAGCTGAAAATGGATTCGACGGTAAAATCATCTTTCTGGGCGGAAAGGAGTGTAACAAATAACAACAGAGCTAAAGATACAAGACCCGATTTCATTTCTTTTCCTGCGGTGGTTTGTTGAGTTTTGTTATGTCGATTTTGTAAATGTCATCAACTTTCAGTTTTGGCCGAATCTTTTCATAAACTTTTTTAAATGTGCTACTCCTAAGCCAGAGAACCCACACACCGGCACCACTGAAAAAAAGCAAATAAATAGGTACACTCCCAAGCGGATAACCAATTCTAAGTCCATAAAAAATTCCACCTAACAAAAAAAGCAATGGCAGAGCGCTGATAATAATAACAAGCAAGTAAGCAAGGACATATAAAAGCACTTTTATAAAATAAAAAAGTGTTATTGTTCCAATGATGAGTGCGGCAGCTAACGACAAGGTATTCATAAAGCGCCCCATAAATTATCATTAACCAAATTTGGGATTTACCGGCTTTTAGACGAATCAT
>JAACEJ010000615.1 GCA_011682565.1 Actinomycetota bacterium
TTTGATGATATAATCTTTTGGCAAAGCAAATGTTTTGTGATAGACCGCAATGCCGGAATAGTATTTTATTCCCTGCTCCGGGCGAGTTGTCCAGTCTTCAAGTTTGTCAAATGTAACATTCTCCGGCCCGCCCCATTTCGGATCGAATGATATGCTCCAGGGACCTTTTACATCGGCAATAAATTTTTCGTCCGGGAAATTTTTACCCCCAAAATTCTCTTTTGCAGCAGGCCTTTTGTTTTTCTCAAATACGATAAAAAAGCTCTGATAGGCTTCAAATTGCATCGGGATACGGGTGCGGCCGTCCTGCCAATCAAAATCCGGCAGCGCACGGATTTCTCCGGTCAGCGGGTCCCATAATTCAGGCGTCTCTTTGTCGATCCTGAAGAAACAATCTGCTTCGACCTTTTTGTTCTCACGATTGGACACAAAATAAATATCCAGATCGGTGCTCGTGCGATGGGTATAGCGCACCGGAGCGGAGGTCGTAAAATCTTTGCCAACGCCCAGTTGTTTTAATAATGCAGCCGTCGCATCATAATGGGGATATAATTCGGTCGAATCGTGCACGGAAAAATCACCGCCCCAATAAATTGTGCCCTTACCGTATTTGCGCACCTGATTTTTCCCGGGTGGATTCAGACTACCCCACAGTTTTTCTGCTTTTACCCGCACTTGCTCATCGCATTCGGGATAGTCGACCAGACTGGGTGATTTGAGCGGCGGATTGCCGACGACTATCGCACCATCTTTGACCAGGGTTTCAATTTTGTCGAGCAATTCCGGCGTCATGGTTTCAAAATCCGGTAAAACCAGAAGGCGATAGGATGCACCGCCCGGAAAAACAATCCGATGATCCCGGACGCTCGCTTTCGACATCAGCATGTTCGGAGAACAACCATCGAAATTGTAGCCGCGCCGGTCGGGGATGGTGTCGTTACCGGCAATGGCGGACGACGGCGGGCGAAAGACATTGGGCGCGCCTTCCGGCGTCAGATATAAAACATCCGCCACAGTGTTGCCCTGTTGCAGCATAAAGGAGCAGCGTGAAATATATTTGTGGTAGGCCGGGACCATGGGCCACCAGGTCTGTCCCCTGTCCCAGTGAACGCCATAGGGCCCCATGGTCATGCCGGGACGATACTGGTCGCCAAGCGGTTTATGCGCAAATGTGTGATAAAAAAAGCTGTTGATACCGGTGCAAAACGCCCAGTCGCCCTGGTTTTTCAATGCGCCCGGATAGAGCTTCCACGCTTCCCGGCTGCCCGCGGTAAATGCTTCAGCCGCGACAACCGGCAGCCCGTTGATGTGAGCGATGGAGGTTGCTTCGATGCAACTGAACGCGGAATTGAAACCATAGCCTTTACTCCAGAACTCGCCCATCGGCACGTCCGCCACAGCACCGAGATCGAGATCGGCACAGGGATTCATATCGTAGGGTTC
Organism: Actinomycetota bacterium; assembly: GCA_011682565.1. Taxonomy (GTDB): domain Bacteria; phylum Zhuqueibacterota; class Zhuqueibacteria; order Residuimicrobiales; family Krinioviventaceae; genus Hydrothermomicrobium. Next base: position 1,444 of record JAACEJ010000615.1, read on the forward strand.
GATGGACAAGCCCAAACCATATTTGCGGCCCAACTCTTTAATGTGGCGGGCATGGTTTTCCAGCACCAGTTCCTGCGCCGTCAGCCGAACATCCCACAGAAACCGTTCGCTGATTTCCAGATTGCCGACGATGCGGCCTGTGTAAGCGGGCAAAAACGGCAGCGGATCGTATCCTCGGCGAGCCTTAAATTCCCGGCGAAATCCCCTCGTCCAGTTCTGCGCGCCCATTTCCCAGCTATCTATATGCAGCATGGTCCAGCCGCCATGGGTTTTCTTGGTGCGCGGACCAACCTTTTTTAAAAGTTTGCCGATAAAAGCATTAAAATGCGCATCAAAATCCGCTGCATCAAATTTATTCACTTCAAATCCGAGACCGGGAACCGGCGCCGGTCGGGTGACTGCGCCGTTATTGCGCATACCGAATCGCATAATCGTCCACCGGCCCGGCGGCACATCCCATTCAAGGCGGCCATCCGCTTGCAGCCGGTTTGTGAGATCGATAATCTTTTCCTTTTCAATTGCCGAACCGGCGGGCATGTCCGCATAGTGCGCGGGTGCAGGAAGATAAGGCTTTACGCCCGGACGCGATGTGTACGGCGCACGATAATAGAGCGCCTTTTCATCGGCATCGGCAATCCTTTTTTTAACAGCCGGTGTTGGAAAGGCCAATACAAACACATCCTGATAATAGGATTGCCATTGCTGTCGCAGCTTTTTCGTAAATACCCCTTCGCCAAAATAAGGCCGCCGCGGTGCGGGTTTTGGGAGAATACTCTTGTATTTTGTCGGCCCCTTTACCTCAACGGAACCGGCAACCAGGTGCTGCATAGACTGCTCCGGCCTGACCCATGGGCCGCCGCTGCCGGACCAGCCGGGGCCAACTCCCAACGTGATTTCAATTCCCAACCGTTCCGCCTCACGCACCGCATGTTTGAATAATTCCTGCCACTCTTCGCTGAGAAAATCCACCGGGCCGCGCGGAATCCCGACGTTCACTTCCAGGAAAATAACGTGACCGATTCCTGCCTCTTTCATCGATTCCAGATCAGCAGTCATGGCCTTCCGCGAAAGATTGCCGTCCATAAAGTACCAATACACGCCGGGGCGGGTGGAATCCGGCGGATTCTGAAAACCCTGCCGCAGGTGCTGCACCGACAAAGTGCTTTTCCTTTCACAACCGGATAAAAAATGAGTGGAAATAACAAACAACATTGTACCCAAAATCAAAGCAATACTTGTGTGCAAAAACATCCCTGGCGAAATTTTGTTTTTTTTCATTGCAATTCACTCCGCAACAAATCATTGAGAAAATCAATTGTGAATTATAAATGCTGAATGGTTTCCAAACCTGTCCGAGTTGGTCTTGTTCTGGTCATTTTTCATTACGATTAAAATGTGCTTGTAAAATAAAACAGCAGCATGACTGAACCCTATCCTGTCATTCAGAAGGAATCTTGGCGGGAAAATGCTGAAACTTGAACTTTCAATATCTAATCGTCTAACCAACAAGATTTTTCCAGAAAGACAGGAACAATAATCAAACTTTGTGATAAACAATGTGAGTTTATGTAACTGTTTTTAAATTGTTGAAATTAACTCCATCTTTTCTGAGCTGATCAAGCAATTATTTTTAAAATTAATAATTGCTCTTCTG
>JAACEJ010000616.1 GCA_011682565.1 Actinomycetota bacterium
TACGGCAGCAGCCGATAGCGAAGGTTGTCGAATTTGACCAGAGCATCATAAGCCCAGTAGCCCTTGTCGCCGAATTGCCAAATTTCCCGCGCCGTGCCGCTCCCATGCGAGCGAAACATGGGACAAAAAGTTCCGAATTGAAACCAGCGCACATAAATTTCACGGTAGGCTTCGTCCTTATTGCCCAGCGGCGTATTGGGATGAAACGCACCGATGTCCGTGGTCCAGTAAGGGATGCCGGCCATACAAAAATTCAGGCCCGCTGCAATTTGCGTTTTTAAAACTTTCCAGGTCGCCGTAATATCCCCGGACCAGGTAACGGCGCCGTAGCGCTGTTGTCCGGCATAGGCGGAACGCGTAAGAATGTAAACCCGTTTCTTTTCCGTTGTCTTTCTCTGATTTTCATACACACCCTTGGTAGACATCAGGGAAAAAGAATTCAAATAACGGGCCCAGCTTCCCAGTGAATTGTTTTTGAGACGTTTGGCATTATTTGCAATTTCCTCCGGTGTTTTTCCGGGAAATTCCGGTTCAGTGGCATCCATCCACCAGGCGTCCGTGCCAATGGAAAAAAGATTCTTATTCAGCCATTTCCAATAGAGGGCTCTGGCTTTTGCATTATATGCATCATAAATTCGTGAAGAGGTTCCATCATCACGATAAATGATAAATCCTCTGGCATCCATATCTTTGTAAACAGCGGTTTTGGCGTCAAAGACAGGCCAGATGGAAATCATATAATGTGTGTGGTAATCGTGAATTGTTTTGAGCATTAAAGCCGGGTCGGGGAATCTTTTACGGTCAAAATCAATGGCATTCCAGCCGAGGTCGCCCCAGTAGGTCCAGTCCTGCACAATATTGTCCAGGGGGAGTTTGCGCTCGCGGTACTCCTTAACCACATCAATAATTTCGTCCTGTGTGTGGTAACGCTCTTTGGATTGCCAGTAGCCGTAGGCCCATTTACCAAACATGGGCGCTTTGCCGGTGAGGTGTCGGTAGCCGTCAATCACTTCATCGAAGTTGGCACCGGCAATGAAATAGTAATCAATGGCATCGGCAACTTCAGACCAAATAAATGTTCCATCCTCACCATCGTGGAATTTGGTCATGGAATAATTGTCCCACAAAAGGCCGTAATTTTTTGACGAAAGAAGAAACGGCACAACTGCGATCGTATTTTCCTGTACCAGGATTTCATCGTGTCCGCGGTAATTCATGATACCGTCCTGAAACTGTCCCAGGCCGTAAATGGCTTCATCTTTTGCGAGACGGAAATTTTCCTGAATGTGAAAGACTTTTTCACTTTTGATCGTTGCGGCTTGCAGCACACGGCTGTTTGTTTCCGGCTCCTGCAAAAGCACATTTCCATCATGATCGAGAAAGCGGATCGAGCCGTTTTGCAAATTGACTTGCGCCTGAATTTTTGCGGTTGTCAGGGTTAGGAAATCGTTCGATTCTTTTACTTGCCAATTATTGGTTTCTAATTTGTTATTAATAACCATGAGACTTTTATGTGACGGAAGCACACTATGAGGTAAAAAAAGTACTCGTAAAATATTATCCGTGCAAACCTGAATTTTCAAAGTTCCGGCTTTTTGTCGGATCTCTACACCGTCATTCATCTTTTTTATTTTGCTTTCCCGCGCCAAGAGGCTGCCAGCCAGAAGGAAGAGTATCAGGATGCCTGTTTTCAGGTAAATCATTGCTGCTCCATTTGTATGTTTTATGATTTCAAAGTATTTTAATCCGGAAACCCTGTGGATTTTACAAAATTTATATCAGATTACCAAATGATTTTGTTTTATTTTATACGGGCTCGTGTTACTTTTTTAACAAAGGAGAGTATTGTAATCGGTGTTCTTAGATCAAAAGCCCGACGTGGGAAGGGATGATTTAAGAAGTGAAAAAAATATCTAAAATCGCAAATCGTTAATCGTTGATCTTAGATCAAAAGCCCGATCTTGCAAAAGACGATTTACGAATGAAGATTAACGACTTTTGATTTGAGAAGTAATAAAAATCAATCATCCTTTCCATAGCCGATGGCACCGACATCCGGTATTCCCGGCGTCTGGTACCAGGACTCGAAAAAGTCGACCATGCTGCCGGGATAGCGCGATCGCTTGACATTGGCCCAGGTGCGCTGATCGCCGACGCAATAGTACACAAAAGTATTGCCATTCACTTCTATCAGATCGGCGTCCGAGGCGTTGACGCCTTCGTCCAGGCCGTCAGGACGCAGCACCGGATTGGCGGCGCTCAGCTCCCAGTGCAGCAAATCTCTCGAACGGGTGATGTAGGTTTCGAACCACCACCGCGGCGCGCGACGCTCCAGGTAGAGGACATAATACCAGCCGTTGGCATAGCGGATGGTCGGGCAGGCTGTATAGCGGTTCGTGCCGAATGTGGCTTGCGGCAGCTTGGTCCAGTTCTTCAGATCGTCTGAGCGGGCGAATTTAGTCGTAAAGGCCGGATAAGTGCGGTCGTCCGATTCGTAGGCCATGACAAAGCCGTCCGGTGTTTCGCACACCGAGCTGTTGAACAGCCCCTCGTTTTCACCCTTGATGACCAGTTTTGAAGTCCAGTTTATCAGGTCGGCGGAGTGAAACAGGGTCACATCATTCCAGGTGTTGTTCTCCCAGCGGGAGGCGAAAATGTAAATCTCGCCGTCGTGCACCAGCAGCGAGGCCAGTCCATAGCCCTCTGCGCAGCGGGCCAGCTCATCGCCGGTTTCGGCGTCTTTCAGAACCAGGTAATAGTCCTTTTTCTCGCCGCCTTTGCCGGGACGAATAACCTGCAGCAGACACAGCCGGCCTTCCCAGATAAACGGCGTCACCTCACACAGGTCACGCTGAACGAGCTGCTCGTCCAGCAGCTTTGACGGCTGCCGCGGCGACGGCGGCATGAGGTTGTCGAACAGATCCGTCGGCCAGAAGGATAGTCGATGAAATCCCTCGGGCATGTCCTGCTGAAACTGCACGTAAGCCTTGACGTCGCCGGAAGTTGTGTATTGAATGTCCTTGACCGTCTCCTTTTCCACAATGACACCAAAGACCTTGTAGCCCATCAGCGTACAGTCGCGCAAATCCACGGACAA